>CAJQOB010000324.1 GCA_905479845.1 uncultured Flavobacteriales bacterium | reverse complement strand
AAACGCATCAAGGCATCAACTGTCTTCGAAGAAGAACTGTAGATATCCATCAAACGTTTGTAAGAGCACAATTGAAATTGCTCACGCGCTTTTTTGTTTACGAGTGGTGATTTCAATACTGTGTAAATTCTTTTGTGTGTTGGAAGTGGAATTGGACCACTAACTACCGCACCTGTAGATTTTACTGTTTTTACAATCTTCTCAGCTGATTTGTCAACTAAGTTGTGATCGTATGATTTCAATTTGATTCTGATTTTTTGACTCATCTTTCAATAAATTATGCGGTAACACCTTTTACTTTTTCTACTACTTCCTTAGCAATTCCTGCTGGCGCTTCAGAGTAGTGAGAGAATTCCATACTTGACGTTGCACGTCCTGATGACATTGTTCTCAATTGAGTAACGTATCCGAACATTTCAGATAATGGAACATCTGCTTTAACAACTTTTGCTCCGTTTTTATCATCCATTCCTCTCATCACACCACGGCGACGGTTAAGGTCACCTACGATATCACCCATGTTTTCTTCTGGAGTAACAACCTCCAATTTCATGATAGGCTCAAGAAGTACTGGACTCGCTTTAGGTAAAGCCGTTTTGAATGCCAATTTAGCACACAACTCGAACGACAATGCATCTGAATCGACCGCGTGGAAAGAACCATCTTTCAATGTTACTTTCATTGCGTCTACTTCGAATCCTGCCATTACACCATTCTTCATTGACTCTTTGAATCCTTTTTCTACAGAAGGGATAAATTCTTTTGGAATGTTACCACCTTTAATGATGTTAACGAATTCCAATCCAACTTTCTCCTTGTCAGTTTGAGGTTCAATTGTAACAACGATGTCTGCGAATTTACCACGTCCACCAGATTGTTTCTTGTATACCTCTCTATGATCAATAGATTGAGTAAAGTTCTCACGGTAGTTCACTTGAGGAGCACCTTGGTTTACCTCTACTTTAAACTCACGTCTCAAACGATCGATAATGATATCCAAGTGCAACTCACCCATTCCTGAGATAATTGTTTGACCTGACTCCTCATCTGTACGAACTTGGAATGTTGGATCCTCTTCAGCTAATTTCTGAAGTCCTACACCCAATTTATCAGCATCAGCTTGAGTTTTAGGCTCAATTGCAACACCAATTACTGGATCTGGGAAATCCATAGATTCCAATACGATTGGGTTATCAAGATCACAAAGAGTATCTCCTGTTTTGATGTCTTTAAATCCAACGAATGCACCGATATCTCCTGCTCCTAATTCTGGAACTTGATTTTGTTTATCAGCGTGCATTTGGAAGATACGTGAAATACGTTCTTTCTTACCAGAACGAGCGTTCAACACGTAAGAACCAGCATCTAATTTACCTGAGTAAGCACGAGTAAAACACAAACGACCTACGAAAGGATCCGTTGCAATTTTAAATGCCAAGGCCGCGAAAGGCTCATCGAAAGATGGCTTACGTGACTCAACTTCATCAGTCTTAGGGTTAGTTCCTTCAATTGCTTCAACGTCAACTGGTGAAGGAAGAATTTCCATTACCATATCCAACATTGCTTGAACTCCTTTGTTCTTGAATGCAGAACCACACATCATTGGAACAACTTTTCCAGCGATAGTAGCTTCACGCAAACAATCCAAAATTTCTCTTTCTGTAATTGATGCAGGATCATCGAAGAATTTCTCCATCAAAGATTCAGACTCATCGAATTCAGCTACTGCTTCCAATAACTCTTCTCTCAATTGAGTTGCTTCATCTAAGATATCAGCTGGGATTTCGATTTCCTCGAAAGTCATTCCCATGTCATCTTCGTTCCAAACGATTCCTTTGAAGTTGATCAAATCAACCACACCTTTGAAATCGTCTTCAGCACCAATGTTAATTTGCAATGGCAACGCGTGGCTACCAAGCATTTCTTTAACTTGAGAACAAACATTCAAGAAGTCTGCACCTTGACGGTCCATCTTGTTAACGAAACCAATACGCGGTACGTTATAGTTGTTTGCCAATCTCCAGTTTGTTTCAGATTGTGGCTCAACACCATCAACAGCTGAAAACAAGAATACCAACCCATCAAGTACACGCAATGAACGATTCACCTCAACGGTGAAATCAACGTGACCTGGTGTGTCAATAATATTTACGTGATACTTTTGATCACGGTAATTCCAATTCAATGTTGTTGCAGCAGAAGTAATCGTGATACCACGTTCTTGCTCTTGCTCCATCCAATCCATTGTAGCACCACCGTCGTGTACCTCACCAATTTTATGGTTTACACCACCATAGTAAAGGATACGCTCCGTAGTTGTCGTTTTACCAGCGTCAATATGCGCTGCAATCCCGATGTTTCTTGTAAATTTAAGATCTCTAGCCATTTTATTAGAATCTAAAGTGTGAGAATGCTTTGTTTGCCTCAGCCATTCTTAATGTATCTTCTTTCTTCTTGTAAGCAGCACCTTCTTCTTTTGAAGCAGCAATGATTTCCATAGCTAATTTTTGAGCCATTGTTTTCTCATTACGTTTACGTGCATACCCAATCAACCACTTCATTCCGAGTGATTGCTTACGTCCTTCACGAACTGGAGTTGGAATTTGGAAAGTAGCTCCACCTACACGGCGACTACGAACCTCAACACTTGGAGTAATGTTTTCCAATGCTTTTTCCCAAGTCTCTAATCCTGTCGAATCTTCTACTTTACCATCAATGATCTCCATTGCTTCGTAGAAAATTTTAAATGCAAGGTTTTTCTTCCCGCTGAACATAAGGTTGTTCACAAACTTCGTTACCGTCACTGAGTTAAACTTTGGATCCGGTAGAATAGTTATCTTTTTCGCTTTTCTTCTTCTCATCTTGTGATGTTTTTAAAGGTTAAGAATTTTACTTCTTAGGTCTTTTAGTTCCATACTTTGAACGTCTCTGAGTTCTTCCTTCTACTCCGGCAGTATCTTCCGCACCACGAACAATGTGGTAACGTACCCCTGGAAGATCTTTTACTCTTCCTCCACGGACTAATACTAATGAGTGTTCTTGAAGATTGTGACCTTCACCTCCGATGTAAGCGTTGACTTCCTTACCGTTTGTTAGTCGCACTCTGGCAACTTTACGCATAGCCGAGTTCGGCTTCTTAGGTGTAGTGGTGTACACACGCACACATACTCCTTTTCGTTGAGGACAAGAATCAAGTGCTGCAGACTTGCTCTTTTTAACAACGACTTTTCTCCCTTTGCGAACTAATTGTTGGATAGTTGGCATAAAAATACTGTTAACTTTAATGAATAAATATATAGCCCAAAAACACTTTTCGGGGTGCAAATGTACGGGATTTATTTTAAAAACCAAGGGTTTCCGCGAAAAAAGATGGTTTTTTTCACATGGATGTGTTTACATCTTTTTCGATGAAAAATTTCAATCGAAACGTTCATCATTTTCACTAATTCAAAAATAACTACTCTTCAGATAAAAGTCAAAAGAATAATATCAACATTAAGATCATTGATTCCTTTTTTTGAAAATACAGGGAGATTTACATCCCACTTTTAAAATAATCTTGCAAGATTCTTAACTTGCCGCATGAAGTTGACTCAAAGTCTTTCCGGAAAGGTAATCCTGTTGATTTTTTCATTGTTCATTATCAGTTTTGTTCCGAAATTATCAGAGATAGCTTCCGGAGAAGACAAATGCATTTGTGCATACGACGGATATGGCTACTATTTATACTTACCGCACTTTTTCGAAAAAGGCGACCTTAACATCACGCAGGAATGGGCACAGAAACTCCAGAACGAATACTGTGATGGCGTTTATGCCTACCAGATCGTTCGCACACCACAAGGAAAAGAGCTCAATACGTATCACTTAGGACAGGCATTTATAGAACTCCCATCCTATCTAGTCGGAGATTTGTTTGCAAGAATGTTCGGATACAAAACGGACGGTTTCAGCAAACCGTACTATATAGTGTTCATTCTAAATGTTCTTCTTTTCATTTTCATAGGACTGCTTTATTTACGAAAACTGCTCCTGATCTATCTTAGCGAAAAAATGGTTGCGATTACCATCATAGTACTATACCTCGCCTCCAACATTTACACAACCTTCTTCCTTCAAT
This sequence comes from uncultured Flavobacteriales bacterium, assembly GCA_905479845.1. Taxonomy (GTDB): domain Bacteria; phylum Bacteroidota; class Bacteroidia; order Flavobacteriales_D; family Crocinitomicaceae; genus UBA4466. The sequence continues at coordinate 10,761 of CAJQOB010000324.1, read as the reverse complement.
ATGATCTTCAACACCTATTCCTATTCGCACTAAACAGTGTCTTTCTATACCACACAGTTCAATTCACCCGAAAGCAATCAAGAAAACACCTCCTATTGTCAGCAATCATTCTTGGCCTAACTGTTGCCATTCGTCCTACCCAAGTATTGCTAGGTCTTTTTCCAACGATTCTTTTACTTCATTCTTACGGTATACGCATAGCGTTTTTTAAACGAATTTGGATCTACCCAGCAATTGGACTCTTGTGGAACCTTCCTCAAATTGCTTATTGGTGGATTATTGGTGGAGAACCTTTTGTACCAAATCTACATTCTGAAGATATTGTACTCTCCGATCCAAACATCAGCGATTTTCTCTTCTCTTATAAAAAGGGATGGCTACTTTATAGCCCCATCTTCCTACTCTCAATTCACGGATTACACGTCGCCTTCAAAAAGCACAAAGCAATCTTCTGGTCATGCATAAGCTTTCTACCTATATATGTTTGGGTAATGAGCTCGTGGGAATGCTGGTGGTATGCACAATCTTACGGATCTAGAGTTATGGTTGACATTTACCCCGTTATCGCCATACTACTGGGCTTGTCCATCTCACACTGGAAGACTCGCATTGTAAAACTCATTGGCTACACCTTTCTTGCAGGATGCTCACTTCTAACAACCATCCAAATCCATCAAGGCTTTAAAGGATATCTGAGTTTTGAAAATATGACCAAACAGCACTACTGGTACATTTTTGGGAAACTTAACATTGAAGACTATACAGGGAAGCATCAAGAAATGGATCGAGCAATCACTGACCCAACTTGGATTGAAAGAGCGCAAGCTTTACCAAAATCAGATTACACTTACAATGAAACCTTGGTGTATGAACTTGTAGAACCGATTAACATAGAATCAGGAAGCATCTTCTTAACCGACATCACAGTTTTAGATAAAATTCCGAGCGACGAAGGGGTGCTCAATATCGAGTTAGTATCAAAAACCGGCGACTCCACCAAGAGTGTTATTTTGATGGCAGAGACATTCAGCGAACACAACTGGTACAACTGGAGTTCTGTCGAAGTCTCTATTGGACACAATCAGCAAACTCATGAAAAACAAACGCACTTGATTAACTTACAACGTTTGAGACACAAAAAGGACAAAATGCAGTTTTACTTCCATTCAGATGAACAGATCTCAATTGACATCCTATCACTAAAAATAACAGCACACACACTACAACGATAAGCACGGACCGTATTATTTAATTGTGATCTTTTCTAAAAGGAACACTACAAATCGTCTTGGTCCTTAAGACGATCTTTGATGAATTCTATTTTGGTTTTACCGTGAGGAGCAGGCACACCATCCTTTCCAAGGTTCACCATTATAATAGTATCGATTGAGATAATTGACTTCCTTGTCATCATATTTCTAACCTCACAACGCAAGGTTAGAGAGGACTTACCAAATTTGACGACGTCCATTCCAATTTCAACGATATCACCTTTCTCTGCTTTATCTTGAAAGTTGATATCCGAAATATACTTCGTAACGACTTTGGTGTTTTCGAGTTGGGCGATTGCATAAAGCGCCGCCTCTTCATCGATCCATTGAAGCAAACGACCTCCGAAGAGTGTTCCGTTCGGATTCAAATCTTCGGGCTTAACCCATTTTCTGGTGTGAAATCGCATCGTATCGAATTTCGATAAAGGTAGATAAAAATTGAGTTTAGAAAATTGGCAGTTTACTTTTTCATGATTTCAACATTACAGGTTAAACAAACCTTAATAACTAAAAATTATGCACAAGCAATTACTCCTTATTGGGATGCTGTTTTCAGCAACGGCATTTTCTCAGAACGCAGGATCGGGAAAACAAGTAACGATTCCATCAGCACCAAACACGATTACCATTCAAAACCGCACTTCGATTAACTATGTTCCAGATGAAATTGATGTAAACATCACATTATTGGAATATGTAAAGACGGATCCTGAAAGTCAGCAAACGAACACCATTCATATGGATGAATTGGAAAAACAGCTCATAGAAAAATTGAATCCTTTCGGACTGAAAGAGTCAGATTTAACCCTGACGAATATCTACGACATGGCGCCAACCCAAAATAACATGTACGGCCAACCTCAGCTTTACACGAATACACAAAAGCGACAGTTAAAAAAGAGTGTTTCTTTAGTATGGAAGAAAAACGCTTCAGAACTTAAAAACTTCATGGAAGCTATGCGCTTCACAGGCGTCCACTCCATCTTCATCACCTCTAGCATTTCAGATCAAAAGAAGAAGGAACTGAACGAGCAATTAATGGATAAGGTGATGAAAGAAGCTCTTGAACAAGCGAAAAACCTTGCTGGAATTTCAAACAAAACCCTTGGTGATGTTGTCAGTGTAAACATTGATCCCATTGCCACTGGCGCGCTGATAACAGAAAATTCAGTCTATCCTTACTATAACAATTACAACAGCTTTTACGGCACCAACAACGGACAGTTGAGTAACAGTACAATTTCCATGTCTGCTTCTGTCGTTTATGAAATAAATGAAAAATAGATCAACAAAAAAGCGGACTGAAAAATCAGTCCGCTTTTATATATAGTATGATTTCTGTTTATCTATACAATGTCGCTTTCACAGCATCAATTAATCGAGATGCGTTTGGAAGAGCTTCTTCGATCAAAGTTGGTGAGAATGCAAATGGTGTATCCGTTTGAGTAACACGCATTACTGGCGCATCCAAGTAATCAAATGCATAACGTTGCAAGTGGTAAGCAATCTCCGAAGAAATAGAAGCCAATGGCCATGATTCTTCTAAAACAACACAACGGTTCGTTTTCTTGATTGATTCTACTACTGTTCCATAATCAATCGGACGAACTGTTCTTAAATCGATTACTTCACACTCGATTCCTTCTTTCGCTAAAGCATCTGCCGCTTCAAAAGCCACTTTCATGATTTTACCGAAACTAACAATTGTTACATCGCTACCTTTTCGTTTAACGTCAGCAACTCCTATCGGAATCAAGTATTCTCCTTCAGGAACTTCACCTTTATCTCCATACATTTTCTCAGATTCCAAGAAAACAACTGGATCGTTATCACGAATTGCTGCTTTCAATAGACCTTTTGCATCTGCTGGATTTGAAGGTGTGATCACTTTCAACCCTGGAACATGAGAATAAAATGCCTCAAAACTTTGTGAGTGAGTCGCAGCAAGTTGCCCCGCTGTACCATTCCCTCCACGAAAAACAATTGGACAAGAATATTGACCACCAGACATCTGCAACATTTTCGCTGCACTGTTGATGATTTGATCCGCTGCCAAAATTGCGAAGTTCCACGTCATGAATTCTACTACAGGTCGAAGACCATTCATTGAAGCACCAACTCCAATTCCTGTAAATCCGAGCTCGGCAATTGGCGTATCAATAATACGCTTAGCCCCAAACTCATCAAGCATTCCTTGAGATACTTTGTAGGCACCGTTGTATTCCGCTACTTCTTCCCCCATGAGGAAAACTTTCTCATCGCGTCGCATCTCTTCCGACATCGCCTCGCGCAGAGCTTCTCTAAATTGTATCGTCTTCATGTTCTAACTTCTTTAATCCTGTTAAGAAACAGGTCGCCAAATGTAACAAAATTCGAAGTTTTCAAAAAGAATTCTGAATCAAAATGCAAGGAGATCAAGAAATCCTAGATTCCGTTAGCAAAAATGTCACACAATCCGCGTGCTTTGATGGAATTCAATCATTCTGAAAGCTAAATAAAACCAGAGGAAAATAACTACTCAAGCCAAAATACTATGTACGCATAAAGTTTTGTTCCTTTTAAGGCTAAAAAGGCAGATTTAATTATTAAATTTGTGCTCGATTTAATAAAAAATTCCAGAATGAAACTATTAGTCTGTATTAGTAAATCTCCTGACACAACCTCGAAGATTTCCTTCACTGAAGGAAACTCGAAGTTTGATGAAAATGGAGTTCAATATATTGTTAACCCATACGATGAATGGTATGCGCTTGTTCGTGCTCTTGAGCTGAAAGAAGCAGGTGGAGGAACAGTTACAATTTGCACAGTTGGATCTGTTGCTGATGATTCTGTTATCCGCAAAGCATTAGCTATTGGAGCTGACGCGGCCGTTCGTATCGATGCGGAACCAACTGACGCTTATTACACAGCGATGCAAATTGCTGAGTATGCAAAAGCAAATGAGTTCGACCTTGTATTAACAGGAAAAGAAACAATCAACTACAACGGTTCACAAGTTGGAGGAATGCTTGCAGAAGCTCTTGATGTTCCATTCATCTCGTTAGCATCTAAATTAGACGTAAACGGATCTACTGCAACAGTCGAGACTGAAATCGCAGGTGGTGTTCAAGTTTGTGAGGTATCGATCCCAGCAGTGATTTCTTGTGCGAAAGGAATGGCTGAGCAACGAATTCCGAACATGCGTGGAATTATGGCTGCACGTACGAAACCTTTAACGGTTGTTGCTCCTGCAGATATCCAAGCATTAACTTCTTTTGAGAACTATGATCTTCCACCAGCAAAAGCTGCTTGCAAGATGATCGATCCAGAAAACATGGATGAATTAGTGAGTTTGTTACACAACGAGGCGAAAGTCATTTAATCTATCGAATTATGTCAACATTAGTATATATAAACAGCAGCAACGGAATTGGTAAAGCCGCTTTAGAAGTTGTTAGCTACGCGAAGAAATTAGGTAATGACGTTGTAGTTGTTGCAAATGGTAACGCTGATGAAGCATCACTTGCTTCTTTGGGAGAATACGGTGCATCGAAAGTAATGGTGGATCGTTCTGTTGAAGGCGATTCTCAGCAAGTTACTCGCATGATTGCATCTGCGGCAGAAGCTACAGGAGCAAGCACAGTTATTTTCTCACATGACCTAACAGCTAAATCTGTTGCACCACGTTTGTCGGTTCGCATGAAAGCTGGATTGGTTTCAGGAGCAGTTGCTGTTCCAGAAGGAAACACGGTGAAAGTAAACGTATTCTCAGGAAAAGCGTTTGGTCACGTTAAAATCAACACAGACAAGAAAATTATCTCCTTGCTTCCAAACAGCATTCAACCAGAAGGTGGAGGAAGTGCTTGTTCAGTTGAAGATTTTGCTTCAAACGCAGGTGACTCTTCAATTAAAGTTCTTGAGACGAAGAAACCAGAAGGTGAAATTCCATTGCCAGAGGCAGAATTAGTTGTTTCAGCAGGACGTGGATTGAAAGGTCCAGAAAACTGGGGAATGGTAGAAGAATTAGCATCAGAGTTAGGAGCAGCAACTGCTTGTTCACGACCAGTAGCTGATATCGGATGGCGTCCTCACCACGAACACGTTGGACAAACAGGAGTTGCTATTCGACCAAATTTATACATCGCAGCTGGAATTTCAGGAGCAATCCAACATTTAGCTGGAGTAAATGGATCGAAGGTAATCGTTGTTGTAAACACGGATGCCGAAGCGCCATTTTTCAAAGCAGCAGACTACGGAATTGTTGGAGATGCCTTTGAGGTTCTTCCACGTTTGACTGAGGCGGTGAAAAAATTCAAATCATCGAACTAACCTGAATTCGATTCTTAAATGCACTCAGATCGCTTGAATAGATGCGGTTTTGAGTTTAAAGGAAGAAGGAATATCGGGATATTTCAATGAGTTTAAGCGACAAAAGAGCTCTCGTTCAAGTGAAATAAATCGATTTCTACTAACCCTTTTAAGTGAATGTCTTGTCGTTATCTTTCTTTCGTGGTAGCACGCTATCACTTGGAAAGAGTGCCTAAATTCATTCTTCTTAAAAGAATTTCTGAGCAGATTTTAGAATCAAAGTCAGGTTAGCTAACATTTCTCAAAGAGAAATATTATTTTAGCAGGACAATATTGCAGTAAGGGGAGCAATCAGATTGCTTCCCTAACTTTTTTTATCAGTTTCTGAAATCGCATATCGAATATGAACAAGATTAAATTGGAAATCGTTGGATTATCTTATAGCCAGACACAATCAGGTGCCTATGCCTTGGTTCTTTCTGAAGTAGAAGGCAACCGTAGATTACCAATTATAATCGGTGGTTTTGAGGCTCAGGCAATTGCTATTGAGCTTGAAAAAATGGTTCCTACGCGACCACTCACTCACGACTTATTTAAGAACTTTGCTACTACATTCAATATTCAAGTAAAAGAAGTTGTGATTTACAATTTAGTTGAAGGTATTTTCTACTCGAAGCTAGTATGTGAATTAAATGGTGAAGTAACGGAAATTGACGCGCGAACGTCTGACGCAATAGCGATTGGAGTTCGTTTTAAATGTCCAGTATACACCTTCGAAAATATCCTGTCTAGTGCAGGAATTCTACTTGATGAAACTTCTGAAATAGGCGACGAAGCTCTTTTCTCAGAATCAGAAGAAATCGAAACACCCGAAGATACAATTTCGACAGTTTCGTTGGAAGAACTGGAAACTCAACTCAACCAGGCAATTGCCAACGAAGACTATGAACTTGCATCAAAAATTCGGGATGAAATCAATAAGCGTAGCGCTTAGCATCCTATTCATTTGTTTTTTATCAACTAGTTCAATGGCCAATGACGCCGTTAGCAAGAAATTAATGAACGGCAAAGAATCGTTCACACTTTCAAAGAATCATACTTTTTCAAACACCGACACTACACTCACTCAACTCCAAGAGGGGAAATGGTCTCAAAAAGGGAAAACTTTGATTCTTTCAGGAACGGTTTCCGATTCTATCCCTACCGTTGACACTTTAGTCATCGTATACGAAACAGCCGAACGTCTTTCTTTCAGAAAAGGCGAAGTTTTCTCAACTTTCAAAACCAAAAAGCCCGAAGAATCAAACATATTTATTTCAATACTAAGAGGATTGCTCGGTATGGCGTTCTTAGTTCTGGTTGGATTTCTTTTTAGTAGCGATCGTAAGAACATCAACTGGCCTTTAGTTCTTAAAGGAATACTGCTTCAACTTGTTTTGGCTTTGTTGATTTTAAAAGTCCCTGGCGTAGAACTGGTCTTTGACTTCATTTCACGTGGTTTTGTGAAAACTGTAAACTTCGCACATGATGGTGCAAACTTTGTTTTTGGAGATTTCGGATCTGGTAAAGTCAACGACTATGTTAGAAACTTTGCAACGTGGATTTTACCTTCGGTAATCTTCTTCTCAGCCTTAAGCAGTCTACTCTATTATTGGGGAATCCTCCAAAAGATTGTTTACTTCATGGCTTACATCATGAAACGGTTGATGGGATTATCAGGTTCTGAAAGTGTAGCTGCGGCTGGAAACGTATTCTTGGGACAAACGGAAGCACCACTTCTTGTTAAGCCTTATTTGGGTAAAATGACGAAATCTGAAATCATGTGTTTGATGGCAGGTGGAATGGCGACAATTGCTGGTGGTGTATTGGCATCATACATTGGCTTCCTGGGTGGAGATGATACTCAATCCCAAGTCTTCTTTGCAAAGCACTTACTTACGGCATCCTTGATGAGTGCTCCAGCAGCAATCGTTTTTGCTAAAATCATTGTTCCTGAAAAAGAAGAAATCAATGAGGATTTATCCGTTGCAAAAGACAAAATAGGAACGAATGCGTTGGAAGCTATCACGAATGGAACTACGGATGGATTAAAACTCGCTGTAAACGTTGGAGCAATGTTGATCGTGTTTATTTCATTGATGGCATTTGCAAATTACTTGCTCGGTCTCTTCGGTCATTATACCGGCATCAATGATCTCGTCGCCAGCTGGGGACACTACGACACCCTCTCTTTTGAAGCCATACTCGGATATGTTTTATCGCCTGTCGCATGGATGCTTGGTGTCGCATGGGAAGATTGTATGACTGTGGGACAGTTGCTTGGTGAAAAGACAATCTTGAACGAGTTCGTTGCCTACGCCGATCTCGGTAGCTTGAAGCATTATATGTCTGATAAATCTACGCTCATGTGTACATACGTGCTTTGTGGATTTGCCAATTTCGCTTCTATCGGAATTCAGGTAGGAGGAATTGGGGCACTCGCTCCAGAAAAGAAAAGTGTTCTTGCAAAATACGGGGTGAAAGCCCTAGTTGCGGGAACATTGGCATGTATGAGTACCGCGGTTATTGCTGGGATGTTGTTTTAGTTGGATTGTCTAGTCTACTTACAAACTTTTCCCCTTCTCTTGGAAAGCCATTCGTCGTTGGTTCTTGTCATCTGAACAAAATCATCTAGATCGTTTACCTTCGAAATGAATTAGCTATGTAGATTTGCAGCGCGAAACTACATAACTAATGACTCCCTTCATTCAAAAACTTTCAGCAATTTTCACGCTCCTTTGCCTTCCATTTTTCTCGTACTCTCAGGATACGGTAGAACAGATCTGGGTTACTTTCGAATCAGCGGAAGATGTTCCCGTTGCGATCGAAGGAAAATTGAAATCAAAGAACGCTTCTGTTCAGACACTCATTGATCAATACTCGATTATTGATGTAATGCAGGCAGTTCCAACATCAACAAAAGAAGCCCTCCAAAAGGTTTACGAAGTGAGTTGTCATTGTGACGCTGAGGCACTCTCAAAAGAAATTGAGACCCGATCATCCGCATTAACGAAACCGTTACCCGCTCCAGTTTACACTTTATTGAACGATCCTGATGATTATTCATTGAGCTTTCAAACTGATTACGCTCTGGATTTGATCAACGCAAAAGAAGCTTGGCAGTATTCAATCGGAGACGAATCTACAATAATTGGAGTCTCTGACGCGAACTACTATATAACGCATGAAGAGTTAGAAAGAAAAATAGAATACTTGGACCCTCAGAATTTCAGTACAAACTACTACCACAGTACAGCTGTTGCAATCACTGCCGCTGGAGATACTGACAACGGAAAAGGGAAAAGCTCGATTGGATACAACTGTAAACTGAGCCTCACTTCTATTAGTTATAGTAAGGCTCTACAGATGTCTCAAGATGGAATCCGTGTAATCAACCTTAGTTGGGCTACAGGATGCTCACCAAACAGCTACGTTCAAAGTATCGTTGACGAGATTTACGAAAACGGAACAATCTTGGTCGCTGCCGCTGGAAATGGATCAACTTGCGGAGGTCCGACAAATCAAGTATTCCCTGCTGCGTGTGATAAGGTGATTTCAGTTTCAAGTGTTGGTTCCAATGATAAACACGAGCGCATCGATGGAGATCCAAGTTCATCTCATCAGCACAACAGCACCGTTGATATTTGCGCACCAGGTTATAATGTCGCTCTTTCTCCTTTTCCAGAATACTATAATTACGCAAGTGGTACCTCATTCGCCGCTCCTTTAGTGTCTGGAACGATTGGACTCATGATTTCGCTCAGACCTTGTTTAACAAATGAAGAAATTATTGAAATTCTAAGAATGTCTTCCGACGACATCTACGCATTAAATCCTTCATATATTGGACAACTGAGATGGGGACGATTAAATGCTGGAAGAGCATTGGAATTGACTGAAATGAATGATTGCATGGGAAACTGGAACACGACAACTTCTCCTAATCTTGACACAATGATTGTTTTTGATACTGGGAGTGGAATCAGTGGAAACGATACAGGGAATGCAACGGAACCAGAACCAGAACAAACCATCTCGCACGAAGAACACGTTGACAACAAACTTGTTTTTAGCGATAATCAAGACCTATCTGATCTTTCCGAGATTGCAGAAATTACTGTAAGCGTTTACCCAAACCCAACATCAGGATCAGCAGTTCTTCAATGGGATTTCAACGAAACAATGACCTTGTCAGTTTTGGACGCACGCGGTGTACTCGTAGATCAACAGGAGCTTCTTTCTGAAATGAACAAAACGGACATTAGCCTTGAAGAAAGTGGTGTTTACTTTTTGAGAATTACTCGAAACAATCAGCAAGAGTGGTTCGGGAAGTTGATCAAGTTTTAATCTTCTTCTTCGCTACGATCAATTAATTTCGGATTGATTCCCTTGCTTGGATTAACGCCCAACTTTTTGAGATTCTCCGTTCGACGGATCAAGTTCCCTGTTCCTTCAGAGAGCTTCTTCATTGCACCTTCATAGGTTCCAGTTGCCGTTTTCAATTGCGTTCCAAACTTCACTAAATCGTCAGAGAAATTCACAAATTTATCATAGAGAGCAGCAGCTTGACGTGCAATTTCCTCCGCGTTTTTATTCTGAAGATCTTGTTTCCAGATATATGATATTGTTCTTAACGTAGCTAGTAAAGTTGAAGTTGACACCATCACAACATTCTTATCCAATGCTTTTTCGAAGAGGTTTGGATCTTCACCCAAAGCCAGTGTGAGTGCCGGTTCATTTGCAATGAACATCAAAACATAATCTGGTGAATTGATTCCATACAGCTTGTGGTAATCTTTGTCACTAAGCAACTTCAAATGCCCATTTACACTGAGTAGGTGTTGTTTCAGCGCCAATTCTTTATCGTTTTCATCTTCCGAATCATTGAATTGACTGTACGCTGTCAATGATACTTTTGAATCGAGGATCAAGTGCTTTCCATCGGGCATGTTGATGATGTAATCCAAACGTTGATTTGAACCATCTTCGGTTTTCAAGTTTGTTTCCTTCGTGAAGTGAATGTCCTTTTGCAACCCTGCCTTTTCCAAAATTGCTTCGAGGTGCATTTCACCCCAATTACCTTGCGTCTTCGAATCACCGCGAAGGGCTTGAGTCAAGCTTTTCGTTTCTTGCGTGATCTCTTGGTTCAGTTCTCGCAACATAT
>CAJQOB010000323.1 GCA_905479845.1 uncultured Flavobacteriales bacterium | reverse complement strand
ATGACTAAAGGCAAAGAGCTTGAATTCGTTCCAACTCTCCCAAGCGCTTCTTTGTAAGCCGCAATTGTTTCGTCGAGTTCAGTAACAGTGAAGTCACGTTGAGTTGTTACTTGTAAGAATCGAACATTCAACAAAGTATTCTGAGCACGAATAGCGTAGAGTTCATCTTTACCGTCCATGAGGTATTCGAAGCATTTCTTTGCAGTGCTGAAATCTTTATTCTCGACGCAAATTGTTCCAAGGTTGAACACATATTGACCACGACCGTCCATGCGCTTATCAAGCGCTTTTACGTGAACAAAGGCTGCGGCAAAATTTTGTCTTTGAATGAATAACCACGTGAGCATTTCAGCGTAAGTTGTGCTACTTGGATTCTTCTGACTGCGTTCAATTAGCGCACCTTTCAAAATTTCATATTCCGGGGAATCTTCCTCAGAAAAATCAATCTGTCGTGAAAGCACGCGTTGAACATCGTTCACATATGAGCGGTGTACCTCAAGTAAGTTCAAATACTCATCAATCATCTTCTCCGTTTCATTAACGGAACCATAGTAATCGGCGAAATAGTAATTCAGTGGGTAGGATTTCTTTAATAACTTTCTACCCTTCTGTAACGTTTCAAAAGCCAAATCAGATTTATTTTGAGACTTGAAAGCATTGTACAGTTTTACAACTCCAGAGGAGCTTGCGTTTAGATTATCAATTAAATCGCGATAAATATCATTTGCCTTTTCAGGTTGTCCCTGATTCTCATAGAACTTGGCGAACAATATTTCGTATTCCTGCTTATGTTGCTGGCGCGCGATGAATTTCTTAAAGGCCTTTTCCGCCTTTTTTACTTCGCCTGTCTGTACCAAACATTCTACATAACGCGTGAAATTTATTTTTGAGGGATTCTGACCGAAGAGCTTGTCGTAGTAGACCAAAGCCTTGTCGAATTCGCCGTTGTCGTAATAATGTTGCGCCAATTGCTGATCACTTCCTCCGTCTTGAGCAAAAGAAATAAGTCCGCACTGAAAAGCGAAAAAGAAGAGAATGTATTTTGTCATTATTGATTTCACGTGCAAAAATTGTTCCTGTTTTCGTATTGGTTTATTTCTTTAAGAGGCTCATGGAGAAAGCATTCAGTTCCTCGTAAAGTTCATTGTAGGTTTTCAAAGAGACATCCTTGATCTGAACATATTCGGAAACCAGGGTTTTTAACTGTTCAACCTTGGCTTCTTCAAAACTGATGTACTCATCGTATTTTTCACGTTTATTATTCCCGTTTTCGATGTCTGTTTGAAGTTCTTTGAGTTTTACTCGCTCCTCTTCAATGCTAGCGGGAATGGTGGTAAGTGCTTTTCCTAATGGTTTTAGATTTCTACGCATTACTTTAAATGCATCCATTTTACGACCAAGCTCCATGTCAATGGTGTCCGAATTATAGTTGTTTTTAATTCGATTTTCAACACCGTAAGCATTCAATGAAATCTTGGCCACTGAATCCAATTTATTTTCATTAAAAGCTGTTTCAAGACTGTCAATTGTCTGATTCATCGATTCAATTGTTTCCAACTGCTCCGAAGTTTTTAGATCCATACATGAGCTCAACAAAAGCGCACACATCCCGATTGTTCCAATCAGCAAACCTTTCATAAAAATTCGTTTTTAGTAAAAATAAGAAAGTTAGGGAGTAAATCTCTCTTTTAAGGATAATTGGGATTTCGGTTGATTAAAGTGTTGGGGTCAATAAGTCTTTGGGCGTTTCCTCATACGTTCACTCTCCCAGTTCTCTCTTCACTCTTCAGAAATATATTTCCTCTTCTTCGGTCGCGCTATTCGTTTCAAATCCTTTCAGGCGTTTTCCACTGCTATCCCTAACGCAACATGCGCTTTTAATAGACTAACGGATCATTTGATTTTTAGAGTACTCTGCACTTGCATTGGTTCACGATTCACTATATCATCCAACTATCCAACTATCCAACTATCCAACTATCCAACTATCCAACTATCCAACTATCCAACTATCCAACTATCCAACTATCCAACTATCCAACGCCGCCGAAGAAGAAAAAGAACTGCTTTTGATTTCCAGCGAAGCTGATCCAACAAAAAAAACGCCCTTCCAATTAAAGAAGGGCGTTCAAGTATATATTAGAATTGCTCCGAGGGCTGAGTCGAAGTCCTATGAAATCTTCTCAAATCCAGTATAAGCGTGTAATGCCTCAGGAATTTCAATTCCATCTTCAGTCTGGAAGTTTTCCAACAAAGCAGCCATAATTCTCGGTAAAGCCAAAGCAGAACCATTCAGTGTATGACACAATTGCGTTTTCTTATCTGCATTTTTGAAACGTAACTTCAAACGATTCGCTTGGAAGGTATCAAAACGTGATACAGAACTTACCTCTAACCACTTGTCTTGAGCAGCAGAATAAACCTCGAAATCGTAAGTCATCGCTGAAGTGAATCCACAGTCACCACCGCATAAACGCAATATTTTGTATTGAAGACCTAATTTCTCTAATAGGTTCTTTATGTGATCAACCATTTCGTTGAGCGCCGCTTCAGTATTGTTTGGGTGTTCCAATCGAACGATCTCTACTTTATCAAATTGATGAAGTCGATTCAATCCACGTACATCTGATCCATATGAGCCAGCCTCGCGACGGAAACATGGCGTGTATCCAGTCAATTTCACAGAGAAATTCTCATCTGGCATGATCACATTGCGATACATGTTTGTGATTGGAACTTCCGCAGTTGGTATCAAGTATAAATCATCACGTGAATCGTGATACATCTGTCCTTCTTTGTCTGGAAGTTGCCCAGTAGCAATAGCAGATGCCTCATTCACCATGTGTGGAGGAATCACTTCTTCATATCCCGCAGCATCTGCTTCAGCTAAAAAGAAATTGATCAGAGCACGTTGTAATTTTGCTCCTTTTCCACGGTAAACAGGGAATCCAGCCCCAGTAATTTTTACCCCTAGCTCAAAATCGATCAAGTTATATTGAGTGGTCAATTCCCAGTGAGGTTTCGCTACGAAGCCAAAAGCAGGAGGTGCGCCATGAGTTTCAACAATCTCGTTGTCCTCTTCGCTTTTTCCAGCTTTCACCAATTCATTTGGAACGTTTGGAAGTTGATACATCAAATCTTGGATTTTTGCATCAATAGATTCAACTGTTGCCTTAAGTTCAGCTTCAGCGCTTTTAAGTTCGCCTGTTTTCGCTTTTGCAGCATTTGCCTCTTCTTGCTTCCCTTCTTTAAAAAGCATTCCGATTTGCTTCGAGATTTGGTTCATCTCCGCAGCGATGGATTCCAATTCGGTTTTCTTCGTTCTCCACTCCTGGTCTAATTCCAGAATGTTTTCTACAATAGGTGCAGCATCAAAGTGACGTTTCTTTAGTCCTTCAATGATTCCTTCTTTGTCTGTCCGAATGCGTTGTATCTCCAGCATTGTGTTTGTTTTTAAAGTGTTGCGAATTTAATTAATTGTCCTCCAACTTTAATCGCATATTGGAAGAAAATGGTGTAAATAAAAAATCCCATCCCGATGGCTATCGGAACGGGATATTTACCAATAAGGTATGCGTTCAATTAAGCCTCTGCAGTTTCGAATGGAACTACGGAAACAAACGAACGATTATTTCTTTTCTTACGGAATTCTACTACACCGTCAGTCAAAGCGAATAAAGTATGGTCTTTTCCAATACCAACGTTATCACCTGGGTGGTGTTGTGTTCCTCTTTGGCGTACAATAATGTTACCTGCAATTGCAGCTTGACCTCCAAAGATCTTAACTCCTAATCTTTTACTTTCTGACTCACGACCGTTCTTCGAACTTCCGACTCCTTTTTTATGTGCCATCGTTTTACGTTTTAGTGCCTGATAAAATCAGGTGTCAATTATGCTTTAATATCGTTAATCGTTAGAGCAGTAAACTGCTGACGATGTCCGTTTCTCTTTTTGTAACCTTTTCTTCGTTTCTTTTTGAAAACGATTACTTTGTCACCTTTCACGTGCGAATCTACCGTTGCGGTAACTTTTGCACCTTTTATAGCCGGGGCGCCAAGCGAAACCTTACCATCGTTGTCTACTAAAAGAACTTTATCGAAGTTTACCTTCTTTCCTTCTTCTGCATCCAAACGGTGAACAAAGATCTTTTGGTCTTTTTGCACCTTAAACTGCTGCCCTGCTATCTCTACAATTGCGTACATAATAGCTAATTTATTGTTTTTTATTCCCTAAAAATAGGAGGACAAAGATAGGGGTTTTTATTAACAATGCAACGTTGAAGAGAGAAAAGTTGAGGGGGAGGATGATTATTAAGGAGTTCCGCTGGGTTTAGGTGTTTTTAATTGATAATCTGAAGTGTTTCAAATGAACGGTACATATCCATGTTTTGAAGCTGAATTTTTTCTTGTTTTGTGATGGTTTCAGCGAGTGAATAGTTGGGTGTTGAGCTAGTTTATCGTTTGCTTTCCATTATCTTAACGGGATGAATTATTTGTTGTGGTCCATAGCTTTGGTTATTGCTTCATCTTTGGGGTGTGAAAGTGATAAGATTCGCGAGACGTTTCAAACGGAGAACGTTGTTGTGATAGTTGTGGATGGTGCTCGCTACTCGGAATCGTGGGGTGATCCAACCCATGCAAACATTCCTAACCTCGATTCTCTCAAGTCGGAAGGGGTGTTTTTCCCGAATTTCTTCAATTGTGGTGATACTAGAACAGTGCCTGGGCATACTGCTTTGACGACTGGTGTCTACGAAGGTTTGGATAACAATGGGTATGACACGCCAACGAATCCTTCATTTTTTCAATGTTGGGCAGAGAAGTTTGACGCTTCGTCAAAGGAGGCGTGGGTGATAACAAGTAAGGGTAAACTGGAGGTTCTGGGGAATTGTACTCGAAGTGGATGGAAGAACATGTTTGTTCCTGAGACGCACTGTGGGGTTGATGGCGCTGGTTTGTCTAGTGGTTACCAAGATGATAGTTCGACTGTTGCGCAGGGATTGACAATTCTGGAAACGCATCATCCTAAATTAGTGTTGTTCAATTTACGAGAGCCGGACTATTCTGGACATGGAGGTGTTTGGAGTGAATACCTGTCTGCACTTCAGGCTTCTGATGCTTATGTTAAGCAGATCGTGGAGTTCATTAAGAATGATCCTGTCTATGCTGGAAAAACGACAATATTCATCACAAGTGATCATGGACGACATACAGATGGCGTTGCTGAAGGTTTTCCAGGACATGGAGATGACTGTGAAGGGTGTCAAAGAATTGGGATGTTGGCAATTGGTCCCGATTTCACTCCTGGGGAAACTGTGGAGACGAAGTATGGTCAGATTGATATTCCAGCAACCATTGCTCGAATGCTTCACTTTAGGATGCAAAACGCGAAAGGAACAAATATCAAAGAGTTATTTTAGTTAAGGTCAAGTAGACTTTTTTCTTCGAGCAGCATTCGCAATAAACACCCCTGAAATCACTACGCACATCGATGCTATTTGCCAAGCATTTATTTTTTCTCCAAATGACAGTCCGATTATCACAGCTACAATCGGGATTAGGTAGGTTACACTGCTTGCAAAAATCACAGAGGACATTGCAATCAATCGATTAAACACAACCAGTGCGAAGGCGGTTCCGATAACGCTTAAAATGATGATGGCTACTAACCCTTCGTTCGCTCCTTTAGTGGTTTGAAAAGTCCCAATTACATCCTGCTGTATTGAAATAATCAAACTAGGAAGGATAGTGGTGAAGAATGCGAGTGATGCTATTTGAAAGCTTTTGAGGTGTGAAAGCGTGTGTCTGATCGTGTTTAAGCTGATTGCGTAGCAAATTGTAGCGAATACAATGGATATTATGTGTGTCCAGTTGCCATTTACGGAAAGATTTTGTCCTGCTAGCATTAAAGATACTACTCCTACTGTTCCAGTTAGAATCCCGATTACTTGAATTAGTGTGAGTCGGTCTTTGAAGACTAAGGCGCCAATTAAGATTGCGAAAATTGGAACACAACTGTTTAACATTCCTGCGTAGCCTGATGAAATTCCTGTTTCTGCATAGGTGAATAGAAAGGCAGGGAAGAAGTTTCCGCAAAACCCGACAATCATAAGTTTTCCGAAGGTTTTCCAGTCTCTAAGAATTGAGATGTGTCTAATCGCTATGGGGAGGAGTGCTAGTGCGGCAATTAACATGCGTAATGCGCCAACCTGAGTGTTATTAAATATCGGCTCCTCCTCCGCTGTGAACATGGCTTTCTTCATCAGGATGAATGAACTCCCCCAAATTAGAGCAAGAAACACAAGTACAACCCAGCTGAGAATTCGCTTCGACATACCGCAAATGTACTGCAATTTTTAGTGTGAATAACTCACTAGTTTTCAACAGTTGGGTTTTTTTTACCACTTTCTACCACTTTTATAAAATCCCCGTAAATATTGATAATAAGGGCTATTACTTGTAACCTTTTCCTTAAATTAGCGTTCAGAGTTATGAACAATGTAAATCTTAGTGGTAAAAAGTGGTAAATAGTAATTATTTTTACCTAATAATTATACCGTTATGGCAGGCTTAGTAGGAGAATTTGAAGTGAAATTGGACGCCAAAGGGCGTTTCATGTTTCCTTCCGGTTTACGGAAGCAGCTTCCTCCTGCAGCTCAGCGAGATTTTATGTTGAACAAAGGGTTTGAGGATTGCCTCACTCTCTTTCCGCTTTCAGAGTGGGAAAGGCTCAGCGAAAAACTATCAAAGCTTAACTTATTCAAACCAAAGAATCGAATGTTTTACCGTTTGTTCCATCAAGGGGCAAAATCAATCAGTCTTGACAAAGCAGGACGTGTGTTGGTTCCGGTGGCGCACGCTGAACGTGTTGGTTTGTCGCAAGAGGCAATGTTGATAGCTTACAATGATCGTGTTGAGATTTGGGACAAGTCGAAGTACTTCGAAATGATCGAAGGCTCCATGGCGGACTTTGTCGATTTGGCAGATGAAGTGATGGGAGACTTGGACAATGACGAATAATTTAGAATATCATATTCCGGTAATGCTGCAGGAGTGTATTGATGCGTTGAGTATCAATCCTGATGGTGTCTATGTTGATGTTACCTTCGGTGGAGGTGGTCATTCTCGCGCCATTTTTGAAAAGTTAAGCCCGAAAGGAAGATTGATCGCTTTTGATCAAGATCCTGATGCTCGTAAGAATGCTTGGGATGCTCCAAATTTCGACTTGATTCCTGCAAACTTTGCATTTCTTTCAAATCACTTGCGCTTGCTTGGGGTTAAGGAGGTTGATGGTTTGTTGGCTGATTTAGGTGTGTCGTCTCATCAATTCGATGAAGATACACGTGGTTTTTCAATTCGTACGGATGCGAAGTTGGATATGAGAATGAATCAGCAAAGCGACCTGTCTGCTGAAGGGGTTGTGAATAATTACGATGAAAAAGAGTTGTTGAGAATTTTTCGTGCCTACGGTGAAATCAAGAATGCTTACCGATTGGCTCAAGCGATTATTACTGAAAGAAGAAACGGTAAAATCAAAACAACACACGATTTAATCCAAATAGGAACGAAGTGCGCACCAAAGCACAAGGAGAATAGGTATTTGGCTCAGGTATTTCAGGCAATTCGAATTGAAGTAAACGATGAGATGCATGCACTTGAAAAATTACTTGAGCAGAGTGCTGATATATTGAAGCCGACAGGGCGATTGGTGGTGATGTCTTACCATTCCTTGGAGGATCGATTGGTGAAAAACTATACAAAACGTGGTTCGTTGACAGGTGAAATTGAAAAGGACTTCTACGGAAATGTGTTGAAGCCATTCACGGAGATTGTTCGCCATCCAATTGTTCCATCTGATGAGGAGATAGAAAGAAATAGCCGTGCGAGAAGTGCGAAACTGAGAATAGCAGAGCGAAATGGATAACGAGTACGTCGATAAAGAAAAGGTGGATGCTCGTGAAGCGTTGAAGGCTGCTAAGACAAAAAAGAAGCAGGCGACACGAACGCGTCAGCAGGTGGAGAAGAAGCCGAGTGCGTTTGTGCAGATTTTGAACGGTGATTTCCTAACAAAGGAATTTATGTTGGGGAATCTGTCATTTATATTCTTCGTGATGTTTTTGCTTTTGTTGACGGTGTCAAAAGGGTACTACGGGAAGCGTTTATCGGATGATGTAAATGAAACGCAACTCGAATTGAATGAATTGACTTCAGATCATTTTGAAGCAAAAACAAGATTAGAAGAAG
>CAJQOB010000322.1 GCA_905479845.1 uncultured Flavobacteriales bacterium | reverse complement strand
CTTCCTGCACCCATGTAACCGCTTTGCTCTCACTGAATATTTTTTTATTCATAACCTCACGTGATGGTATGACTAATAAATATTCTGTTCGTTTCATATTCATTATTGTTTGATACAAAGATATATGTAAAAGAATGTAATATGCAATACATAGTACTGTAAATATTTTTTAGTCTATGGTGGAAATGTCTCTTATCCCTTGTTTTTATTGAATTTTTGACTCGAATAAAATTTTGCTAAAAAATCTTAAAAAAAATAATTGGAGAAGAATTACGCTAAATTTTGCGCATCCTTTTAAGGAAATTGCGCTGTGCTGAGTAATAGGCAGCCGTTTTATTTGGGCTGTGAAGTGCAATTATTTCGGAAATTTCTTCCTTCAATTCTGGGTATCGTTTTATGAATTGAGCGAGGAGATACATCGAATAAACTTGAAGAGCAACCTTGTTTTCGTAATCCTGTATGAAGGAAATTAATAGGTCGATGAATTCACTTTCGCGGTAATCTGTTACTTGAAAGTGATGCAAGGAGCGTGAAACATTCCGAAGTACGGTTTGATCTTTCGTCTCGAATAATACATCAACTAGCTTAGGATAGTAGGGCTGAAGGTCAATTTGTTTTGATTGTGATACGTGAATAAGTATCCACGATGCGTATTCTTTGATGGGGTATTCTTCGAGTGAAAAAATGCAATTCATCAGTTCATCGAACTCACTCGGGCGATCATTGAAACACTCAACGAAATCCGCTTTGTCGAAAACGGTGCGAATTTCTAATATTTTCTCTTTGATGTCCATTTACATTGGAAAATGAGCTCCGTTTCTTTGGTGGATTAAAATTAATACTAATTTTGATTCAATTAGTGAGATTGTTTATTCGGGATGTAGCTTAGTCCGGTTAAAGTGCTCGTCTGGGGGGCGAGAGATCGGAGGTTCGAATCCTCTCATCCCGACAGAAATTTTACTTAATAAAATTTACTCAGGGATAGGATGAGAACCTCGGTTCGAGCCGTAGCGAAGCGAAGCCCAACGACTGAAAGGAGTTAATCCTCTCATCCCGACAAATTTGATTTACCACAGAATACCTTTCTCCTTGCACTTATTCAAATTAAAAACACCTAAATTCATTGTTCAATGAGGTCAATTCTTCTTGATTTACCGTCCGTAAAAGTGGCAACACTGCTTATTTTATTGTTCAATTTCTCTGCGTTTTCTCAAGTTGAAAATGAATCTTGGAAGTTAATTAGTCTAGAACATCCAGGACCAGAAGATTTTGTTTACGACAGCATCAACAACCGTTTGATTATCCCTTCAGGAAAAAAAGATAGCGAGCATTCAGAGGGCGTGCATGGTGTTTTTCAAACCTTGAATTTGAGCGATCACTCAGTTCAAACCTTGGATCAAGACCCAGAATTGAAGGAATGGATTTCATTAGGAATAAAGGTGGCACCATTTGATACAAGTTTTCAATACATGACAAATGCATCTAAAGTGGGAGAAGATGTAACGCGCATTCAAGGGTTGTCTATTGATGAAAACTCGGTTAAAGTCGTTTCGCGTGAAATTGTAAGTGGAGATTTCCCGTCTAGCATCAATAACTTGCGTTGGATAGAAGGGAAGGGATTGTACATTACAAACCTGTATAAAGCCAAAACGATGACGGGTGGTTTTATCTCTAATCTTAAGGGAGAAGTATATCGCGCGGAAAATTTTGGAGAAGAAGCTAAAGTAATTCTGAATGCTCATGGACCAAACTCATTAGGAGTGCTTGATTCAACGCTGTACCTGACAGGATCAAGGGAGCGTTTTTTGATGAAAATAAATGAAAACGATAAAGCTGAAAAAATAAAAACCATTCCTTTAGTTGGCGGTGATAATGTTACTATTCAAGGAAACAAATTCTACACAACAGGATCACCTAAGGTGTTAGAAGTGTTGAAATACTTTAATGAGAAGCGGGAAGCAGTTGGTTCATTTATTTACGAAATAACGAGTGAAAATGGAGAGGTCTTTTGTAGTAGAATAATTCTCGTTGATCCCTCGACCAAAATGGGGATGGTGTCAGTCGTCTACAAATATCAAGGAGCATTTTATTGTGGACAAGTTCGAGGTCCCGAGATTCTATATTTCAAAGATGATGGGTCGTGTTTAAAAGAGATTTCAAACCCGAAGAAAAATAAGTACGCGAAAAAAATCTACAAACGGTATAAACGTCTTAATCGAAAGTCAGGACTCACGATGCCTGAGTTTCTTGTTTTGGAAGCTTAGGAAGCATAATAAAATAAGTTGTTAATTAATCGTTAACTACGTTAATAGTTGAACTTTTGGTACGTTCATTGTCTTATTCAAGGCAAATCATAAATTGAACGCCTATGAAAGTTTTAAGATTACTTGCAATCCCATTCTTATTGGTAGGATGTGTGATCACGGATGACGGAATCGCTTTGAACCCACCAGGACCACAAGTCTTTGTTTGTTTAAATGCAGTGACCGATGATGAAGCAGTAGAAATGAAAAACACGATTCAAAGTGAACCATTTCCAGACGATCGAATGACGAAGGCGCAAATATTATCCAAAGACCGTTGTTTCCAAGCGCATCATGTTGTAACAATTATGTCAGCAATGACTTTCGCAGACAACAAATTGGAGATCGCGAAATTCTTGTACAACAAGACAGAAAATAAAGAAGATTACGAACTGTGTGTAGACGCACTAACATTTCAAAGCGATAAAGATGAATTGAGAAACTATATCGCTGCCATGAACTAGGTGTAGCATTCTTTCTTCCAATACTTTGGTGGGAAAGAAGGACAAAAAAAGGGCTTCGAATTTCGAAGCCCTTTTTCAATTTTATGTATTTCGATTAAGCTGTTACACCTAATACTTCAGCCATTTTTGCTCCGATCTCAGCAGGAGAATCAACTACGTGGATTCCACATTCTCTCATGATGCGTTTCTTCGC
The DNA here is from genome assembly GCA_905479845.1 of uncultured Flavobacteriales bacterium. Lineage (GTDB taxonomy): Bacteria > Bacteroidota > Bacteroidia > Flavobacteriales_D > Crocinitomicaceae > UBA4466. The sequence continues at coordinate 33 of CAJQOB010000322.1, read as the reverse complement.
TTCAGCAGTATCTTCATCTCCACCAACAATTGC
>CAJQOB010000321.1 GCA_905479845.1 uncultured Flavobacteriales bacterium | reverse complement strand
AGTTAGAGAACGGTGAAGGCAAGAAACCTAATTTCTTTTTCTTCATTTTCTCTGGATCCTTTTCAGTTGGAGCAGCAACTTTAACCTTCAATTTCAAATCTTTTGTACTAGATCCGATAGTCATGAAGTGATCCAATTTCTTTGATTGGAAAGAATACATTGATGTTGGGAAGTTTGGCTCAACGTCAACATCAGCGTTGTCGTTTCCAGCTGCGTGAATACACAACACTCCTTTTGAATCAGCGTAAGCGAATGCATCGTACACTTCTTTTTGGTGCGGAGAGTAAGACTTTCCGAAAGACATGTTGATAATGCTTGCACCATTATCTACAGCGTAGCGAATTGCTAGTGCGATATCTTTATCGAACTCATCTCCATCTGGAACAGCTCTCAAAGACATCAATAGAACGTCATTTGCAACACCGTCTCCACCAAGCTCGTTTCCACGAATAGCACCAACGATACCTCCAACGTGTGTTCCGTGCAATGCATCTGGTCCCTCAACGTCGTTGTTACCGTACTTTACGTCTGTAAAATCATTTGGATCATCTCCAACAACTGAACGACCGTCGAAATCAACATTGTGATGCGTATCAATCATTCCTTGATACATATCTTTTAACTCAGTCATTTGCTCTTTCGTCAATTCACCCGTCATTACTTGGTGACAGAAGGCCAATTGATCGTAAGCATCTTGAGATTTCTGAAGCTTTTCTTCCATTTCAGAAGTCTTCTCCTTCTTCAATGCTTTCTCGTAATCAGCAATTTCATCTTCCAGAGATTCCATTTTCTCTTCAACTTCAGCAACGGTAGCATTGTCTTTCTCCATGATCTCTTTGAGCATGTTTGGAGATTCGTCAATCATTCCACTAACCATTCCGAAGTAACCAACGGCGCGCCCGTATTGAGTTCTCTCCATTTCTACTTCCATAGATAATTTTTGATAAAGAGCAAATTCCTCTTTTTCAGAAGCTGAAACTGTTGATTCATCAACACCATCATACTTGTCATCTAATTCAGCAAGCATACGTGTACGCTCCAAACGCATAGAGTTTGCATTTTCACCAGAAGCATTTCCTAAGAAATTCCATCCGTGAACATCGTCGATGTATCCATTGTTATCATCATCAATTCCGTTTCCAGGAATCTCATCAGTATTGGCCCAGATTTTTCCTTTCAAATCTTCGTGTTCAATATCGATACCTGAATCGATAATCGCAACAATAACTGTTTTCGTTTCGCGCTTCTTTAATTTCTTGTACGCTTTTTCAGTTTGCATTCCAGTACCATTTCCGTTGTACCAGTTTAATACATCCTTGTCAACGTCTTGAGCATACATCAAATTGGTAATTCCAAATGCAAAGATGCTAAGTGATAACTTTATGACGTGTTTTTTCATAATGAAATTCTCGTTTTGAATTGATATAGCGTAAATTTAGAATTAATCTATCGAAATACTAGGAGAAAATCTGGATATGGTCGATATTTACATTTTAAGGCTATAAATAATGACAAATGGTAAACAAACTACTCTACTACATCTCAGTGCTTTTTTGCACTCTGTTCTTTTCTCCCAACGCGTTTTCTCAAAAATTAGGATTCAGAGAAGTTCTGGAGAATGCACCAACGACGCCAACCACATTTTGTATTCCGAATACTTCGGATAATATTACTGGGCTCGATCAAGAAAACATTACTATTAAATACAGTTCAGGTGATTGGTTATTCGTAACGGCTACGCCTCTATGGATTCAAACAGCTAAAAAAACTGGGATCATTTCAGACTTCTATTTTGAAATTGCTCCACCAAAACTTTTAGCGGATACTGCTCGTGTAACGCATCATGTAAATGAAGTCCATGCTGGTTTAGGCGGACTCCAAACCTCTTTTACAGGAAAAGATGTCATTATTGGATATGTGGACACTGGAATTGACTTCACGCATCCAGATTTTCAAAATGACGACAGCACTACCCGCGTTTTACGATACTGGGATCACACATTAACGACAGGTCCTTCTCCTGGTACTTACGGATATGGAACAGTTTGGGATAGTTCAGCTATCAATAATGGAACCTGTTTAAGTACTGATGGGCATAGCCACGGAACGGTTGTCGCTGGGCTTGGCTCAGGAAACGCTCATGCAAACGGACGCATGAAAGGGATGGCTCCGGAATCTGATATCATTATGGTTGAAAGCAATTTCAGTGCGCCTAATTGGACATTAACCATTGCGGACGCGTGTGATTACATTTTTAGGGTGGCTGACTCACTTGGGAAATCAGCGGTTGTGAATTTAAGTTTGGGAACTTATTTCGGTAGTCATGATGGTAACGATCCTGCAGCTGAAGCGATGGAAGGAATGCTCGATGGTCGGCCAGGGAGAATCATAGTGTCCGCTACTGGCAACTCTGGATTGGGTGGAAAAATGCACGTTCACAACGATGTTACGACTGATACTTCATTCGTTTGGTTCAAGAACAATGCAGCTGGAATTTTTGGAGCGAATACAATTTACTTTGACCTCTGGGCTGATGCTGCTGACGCAACATTTGAATACGGATTTGCTGCTGACAGACCTTCACCAGATTTCGATTTACGTGGAATGACATCATTCAATGCGGCCACCACGGCACTTGGCTCAGTGATTCAAGATACCATTTGGAACAACGGAAATCAGATTGCAACAATTGAATCATACCCAAGTATGGTTGGTGCCAATTACAATTTACAAGTGTTGTTTACATCTGTAGACTCCACTTCGTACCTCTATCGTTTTATGACTACCAACAGCGGTGAGTATGATTTATGGAGTGGCGCATTTCACGGGTGCAATGACATGGAGTCAACGAACTTGCCAACAGTAGCACAAATGCCAGCAATTGCACACTACGTGATGCCAGACACACTTCAATCTATTGCTTCTTCTTGGAACTGTTCTGAGGATGTGATTTCGGTAGGAAATGTTCAAAATCGCTTGGGGCATATAGACGGGAATGGTAATCAATACTTATCTCCAGGATTAAATCCTCCTGGGAAACTTGCATTGAAATCGAGCAAAGGTCCAAATCGCCATGATGTTGTTAAACCTGATATCTCGGCTGCGGGAGAAGTATCTTTGGCCGCTGCTCCACTTTGGGTCCAAGCAATCCCACAAGCTTACACTGTCCTCGATTCAGGATTATTGCACATGAGAAATAGCGGAACCTCCATGTCCTCTCCTCTAGTTGCTGGAATCGCGGCTTTGTACTTAGAGAAATGTTCGAAAGCCGCACATCTTGATTTCAAAACAGATATGATTAATACAGCTTTTGCTGATAGCTTCACTGGGACACTTCCCAATTATGGCTATGGTCATGGGAAAATTCACGCTTTGGATCTATTACTCGAAACGAATTTTTCCCCATTCGTTGGTGGACCGAATGGAATTTGTGATGAACCTGTAGTTCTAGGCATAGCCTCTTTAGAACCGATATCAAGTGTTATTTGGTCCGATAGTTCAAGCTCAACACCTCTGATCACTTCAACTCCAGGAGATTATTCCGCAATTGTTTATTCTGATGTTCAGCTCTGTATTGCATACACGGATACACTGTCCGTCGTCCAGTTTGAAGTTCCGGTAATCGATCCAATCTCACAAAATGGAGATACGCTTTCCACGACATCAACCCATGATTATCAATGGACGTTGAATGGTTCTGATCTTGTTGGAGAAACCAATCCAGAATTAACAATTTCTTCACCCTTTGGCGTATACACTTGCTATGCAACGAGTGCTGATGGATGTATCGCGGAAACAGACACCTTGAATTTAACTGTTGGGCTCGAAACCATTTCCTTAGATGAATTCAGCATTTATCCAAATCCCGTTAAGGACATCTTCAACATTGAATCAACGATGGATATTACATTGGTTGAATTGATTGATGCAACTGGAAGAAAGACGATTATAGAAAACACAAACGGACTAGGATATGATGTCTCGCATTTAGCATCAGGGCTTTACACTGTAATTGTAACGACAAATTCAGGAGTATTTCAGTCGAAAATCACAAGAATGTATTAGTTCTTCAAAGAAGTTTATATTTTTGACGACTTAAAATGAATAATATGGATTTATCAGGTATAATATCGATTTCGGGACGTCCAGGTCTTTATCAAGTAATCGCGCAAGGAAAGAATAGCATTATCGTTGAATCATTGACAGATAATAAGCGCTTTCCTGCTTACGCAACGGATCGAATTTCTGCGTTGGAAGATATCAGTATCTACACGTACGAAGGTGATAAACCATTGAAAGAAATCTTAGCTGACATCTACGCAAAGGAAGATGGAAAACAAGGGCCTTCTCATAAAGAAGATATTTCTGTTCTTCAATCGTACATTTTGGAGATCATTCCAGACTATGACGAAGAAAGAGTTTACCCTTCAGATATTAAGAAATTACTACAGTGGTACAACATGCTGCTGAAATCAGGCAATCTCAAACCAGCCGATGCGGAGCATCAAGAAACAGAAACGGGAAATGACTCTGAAAAACCAGAGAAAGAGGAAAAGCAAAAAAAGAAAGCTGCTCCTAAGAAGAAAGCCGCTAAGGCCTCTGACGAGAAAGGCGAAAAGGATGAAAAGAAAAAGCCTGATACGCCAAAGAAGAAAAAGGAATCTAATACAAAGAAATAATCAATCAGTCCAGGCGTTTAAGTCTGGACTTTTTTCTGAATAAGATATGGAAATTACAAAGCCAACCCGATCATTTGTCGCAGCAGATTTAGAAATCGACAGCTGGGAATCAATCGAAACATACTACAAGAATTTATTGGATCGTTCAATTGACACCTTGGAGGATTTCAAACAATGGTTGAGCGACCAAAGCGAATTAGAAGCTGTACTTGAGGAAAATGCCGCATGGCGTTACATCAAAATGACGATTGACACAACGGACAAAGGTTTGAGTGAGGCTTATACTTTCTTTGTGACAGAGATTCAACCAAAGCTTGCTCCTTTTGAAGATAAACTGAATCGAAAATTGGCGGATTCTCCGTTCACATCTGAATTGGAGTCCAGCAGTGATTTCTTCATCCTCTTCCGTCGCGTACGCAAAGCATTGGAATTGTATCGAGAAGAAAATGTTTCGATCAATTCTGAAATAGCAGAAGAAAGTCAGAAATTTGGAGCTTTATCAGCCAAACAGAGCATCGAGCATGATGGTGAAACCTTAACCATGCAGAAAGCTGCTCTTTTCCTTAAGGAAACTGATGAGTCACTTCGAAAAGAGGTGTTTGAGAAGATCAGCAACCGCCGTCGTGAAGACGTAGATAAATTCAATGACCTTTTCGATGTTTTATTGAAAAAACGTCATCAAGTTGCGGTAAACGCAGGTTTTAGGAACTTCCGTGACTACAAAATGGAAGCAATGGGGCGTTTCGATTATGCTGTTAGCGATTGTGAAGATTTTCACGCCTCAGTAAAAGAAGTCATTGTTCCGATTGTGAAAACAATCAAACAAACGAAATTGGATCTTCTTGAAAAAGAGAAATTTAAACCATGGGATTTAGATGTCGATCCAGAAGGAAAGAAACCGTTGAAACCATTCGAAAAGGACGCTGAGTTGTTATCTGGAACGATTAACATGTTCGAAAAGATTGATCCTTACTTCGCTTATTGTCTTTCAACAATGGATAAAATGAAGCATTTGGACCTTGCCTCTAAGAATGGAAAGGCTCCCGGAGGCTACAACTACCCTCTTTACGAAATTGGTGTTCCGTTTATTTTTATGAATGCCGTGGGATCACAGCGTGATCTTGTTACTATGGTTCACGAAGGAGGACATGCCGTCCATTCTTTTTTGAGCAGAGATTTGGAATTGACAGGATTCAAAAATCTTCCTTCCGAAGTGGCTGAATTGGCGTCTATGGCGATGGAATTGTTAACTATGGAAGAATGGAATGAGTTCTATCCAAATGATGATGAATTCAAGCGCGCAAAGAGAGAGCAACTGGAAACAGTTTTAATTCTATTGCCTTGGATTGCTCAGGTAGATGAATTCCAGCACTGGTTGTACGTAAATCATGCTCATACGCGAGAAGAACGTACAGAAAAGTGGATTTCATTATCAAAAGAATACGGAACAGGTTTGGTTGATTATTCGGGATATGAAGACATTCTAGCGACCTCTTGGCAACGTCAATTGCATATTTTCGAAGTTCCATTTTACTACATTGAGTATGGAATTGCGCAGCTTGGAGCTTTGGGTGTTTGGATGAATAGTCTGAAAAACAAGCAACAAGCCATCCACAATTACAAGGAAGCCTTAAAGCTTGCATACACGAAATCAATCCCTGAGATTTACAAGACAGCTGGGATCGAATTCAACTTTAGTCAGGGGCACATTAGTACTTTGGCAGACTTCATTCGTGAAGAACTAAAAAAATTGAAGAACTAGGGGGCAAAAAAGATTGTTGGAAATAAAATTCCTGTTATATTTGCACCCGCAATTGGTAATTGCTCGATCGGTTTAAAGGTCTCGATGCAGAGAAATTAAATTGGTTTAAAATGGCGAGGTAGCTCAGTTGGTTAGAGCGCCGGATTCATAACCCGGAGGTCGGGAGTTCAAATCTCCCTCTCGCTACACCTTGAAAATACTAGGTTTTCTAACAAAATGGCTTCCTTTTTAGGAGGCCGTTTTTGCGTTGGAGTGGTAATTGGGAGTGGTATTTTTTCACTTTTTGGTTTTTTTTGGTTTGTCAATTTTAAAACGCTGAAATTACCGTTCGATTTCAGCGTCCTTTTGTTTTCGTTTTTTGTTGGTCATTTGTGTTAATTTCTGTTTTCGTTCTTCCATTCGTTGTTGTTCGATGAGTAATTCCCACTCAGTGGTTAATCCGTAGCTTCTTGATTTTCGTGATTCATCCACCATTTTCACAAAGTCTTTGTCGATCCATTTCTTTAACAGATGAAGAGCACTTCGTTGTGGGATACCCAAATGGTTAGCAACATCGGTTGAACTCACCTCCTTTTGCTTGAGAAATAATGATAGACTGTGCCGCTCCTTTGCTCCAAGTTCACGGATATCTCGTGAAGGAAGTGCAGTTGTATTTCGCTCTTGATGTTCCTTTTGAAGTTGATCGGCTCTTGCGCGGACTTTCCTGAATGATTCTGCCATTCCTTTTAAGAAGTAATCAAGGAATGGAGTGACATCAGCTTCTTCTCTTCCAAAGTAGTAATTGTGACTTGGTCCAGTATCAAGTGAGCGGTAATAGCCTGATAAGTTCTTTGCATAATATTCTTCAAGTGAATAGATTCCTTGCATTCCGTATCCCGTTTTATGAAGCACATACGTTGTGAGTAACCTCGCTGTTCTTCCGTTTCCGTCATAGTACGGGTGAATAGTCGCAAATTGATAATGTAAAAGTCCTGCAACAACTGGAGCTGGAATTTCTTCATATTCTATCTCTTCATTTACCCATTTTACAAGTGATGCCATCATGGACTCCACATCCTTTGCTTCAGGTGGCATATAGACCACTTTCCCACTAGCGTCACTCACTTTGTTTTGATCCTCTCGATATCTACTTGGTCGCTTTGAACCACGCAAAACAAAGCCGTGAATTCGTTGGATTAAGTCTTCACTTAAAGGAGTATTCTTTTCAAGTTCTTGTTCAAGGAATTCAAGTGCCATGAAATAGTTGCTCACTTCAATCTGATCCCTTTTTCGCGCAGGAAAACCAAGTGATTCACCTTGGACAACTTTCTTTACTTCTTGCTGGGTTAATCTATTCCCTTCAATTTGTGTAGAATAATGCGTTGATTGGAGACGTGAAGTTTCCCTAAGAGAAGTGAACAGCCTGGTCGTTATTGGTAACACATCTATGGCTTCTTTGTGCCGTTCGATCTCCAGTAAATTCTTTATCAAACGTTCATTAATCGTATATGTGGGATTGAATTTCATGCTCTCAGTAATCATGGATGCGAATAAAAGGTAGATAAAGTGCAGATAAATGATCGTTATTCTGTTATAACGATATACTTAGAAGATT
>CAJQOB010000320.1 GCA_905479845.1 uncultured Flavobacteriales bacterium | reverse complement strand
AATGGAGAGTTCATCTTCAGACAACGTCAACACGATACAGGATCAAAAACGACACTTGGAGAAACAGGAAATTTCGATGGTGAAGACGTTATTCGAATTTTATTGAAACAAAAGCAAACAGCGAGGTACTTAGCAACAAAGATTCTTGATTTCCTTGTTGGTCGTCCAATACCGGATGCTCACCTCGATGTTTTTACAGATATATTTTATGATTCGAACTATGATCTTGAGGTATTCATCAGAGCCATTTTAACCAGTGAAATTTTCTATCAAGAAGAAACAATCGCCTGCAAAATAAAATCTCCAACTGAGCTTCTCGTAGGAATGACGCGTTTGTTCGAAATAGAATACAAAGAACCAAAAGCAATTGTTCAAATTCAACGCAAACTGAATCAAGTACTGTTCTTCCCTCCAAATGTAGCAGGTTGGTCTGGTGGTCGCGCTTGGATCGATAGCTCGACACTAATGATCCGTCTCAAACTGTCTTCCCTCCTACTGAACTTTGGAGTGATTGAATGGGATGAAAAGGGAGATGATCCTGAGCAAAAGCTCATAGTAATTGAAAAGAAACGCGACAAAATTCAGGAGAAAGTCGAGAAGAAAATCAACGCGCACCCGAACTGGAAAGGATTCGAAAAAAACATGAACGGTCATGAAGATGATTTAGAGGCTTTTCTAATTCAAGCAAAGCTTTCGGAAGGAGCTCAAATTACCATCAACAAATCGGACAGTGTTTCCCTAAAAGATCGTGCAATTGAATTATTGAGTTTACCAGAATATCAACTTTATTAAACGAATATGGACAGAAGATCATTTATACAAAAATCGGCACTTGCCTCAGGTATGTTCCTCGTTCCTTCGTTTTTAAAAGGAATGGAATTCATTTCATTGGATCAATTATCAGGATTCAGAAATGTCATCGTGATTCAATTATCAGGAGGAAATGACGGCTTAAATACAATTGTTCCTTATGGGAATGATATTTACCATAAACTTCGACCTCAAATTGGAAAATCTGCAGCGGACATTTTCAAACTGAATGATGAACTAGGACTGAACGGGTCATGTAAGGAACTAATGGATTTGTACGATCAAGGTGAAATGACTGTTATCAATAATGTAGGGTATCCAAATCCCAATCGATCTCATTTCAGAAGTACCGACATTTGGCACACAGCGAGTGCATCAGAAGAGTATCTGAAAACTGGGTGGATTGGTCGTTACCTCGATTCAAATTGTCAAAACCCATATGAGGCGATTCAACACGAATCAAGTTTATCCCTCATTATGAAAGGAATGGACAAAAAAGGAATCGCAGTTACCGATCCGCAGCAATTGTTCCAATCAACGAGAGAAAAATATTTCAAAAGCATTGTTGATCATACGCAGCCAAATCTTCTGAATGAGGACAATCAAGGGTATTTGTACAAGACGATGCTTGAAACATATTCTTCCGCGGAATACATTTTTGAGCGCTCCAAAATTTACGACACCAAATATGCTTACCCCACAACGCCATTCGGAAAAAACCTGAAAGGGATTGCAGACATGATTGTATCAGGGTTGAAAACACGGATGTACTATACATCCATTGGTGGATTTGATACGCACGTGAATCAAGTTGTGAGTCAAGATCGCTTACTGAAAGTCTACTCTGAAGGGATTGGAGCGCTAGTTGAAGACCTAAAGAAGAACGATCGCTTCAAGGACACCCTAATTTTGACTTTTTCTGAATTTGGGCGTCGTGCAAAAGAAAACGCGAGTAAAGGAACGGATCACGGTTCTGCAAATAACGTGTTTGTAATTGGTGGAAGTTTGAAACAAGCTGGAGTGCTAAATGCTGGTCCCGATTTGGCGAATTTAGATAAGAATGGGGATATCCAATTCAAAGTTGATTTCCGATCTATCTACGCTACGATTCTCAATAACTGGTTAGAAGTGAATGACCAGCAAGTACTCAATCACAACTTCGACCGTTTGTCCTTTGTTTGATCAAAAAATACGTATCTTATGATCTGTAATTTCTTGCAAGCAACTCATCTCAAAATGCATCCAAGAGACAAACCGTAAAAGCGTTAATATGAAAAGTGTATTGATCATTGGAAGCCTTTCATTTCTGGTATTCAGTTGCAGCGAAACCTCTATGGATATCATTGCTGCCGAGCCAAAAATTCAGGAAGATTTATCATTCAAAACGGGAAACTCTTCCAAGGAAGATGCCGATTATTGGTATCACTCCAAAGCCGAAATCACGAGTTTCAAACTGCAACAGGCGCGCTATGGAGAAATTCATGAAGGAACAGCAACATTCGTATTCGTAACAGAGCCGTTCTCCCCTACTAATTTTGTCAAAGCTGATACACCTGACAAGAGCAATATTTCGGTTCTGAAATTGAATCAAACTCGGAAATTCAATACTGGCATTTATCCTTATTCGATAATGACCAGTTCATTTTTCCCGTTTAAGAAGGGTGACCACTCTATCAAGGTTTCTTCGAGCAGTCAAGAATGGTGTGGACATACGTATATGGAAGTTCAAAATCCTCAAAACGGACATTTTGGAGTGAAGGTTGATTCTTATTTTGAGGGGGAATCAAAAGAAATGACTAAATCTGTTGCTGCTCTAATGGAAGATGATATTTGGACAATTATTCGACTCAGAGAGAATCCACCAACAGGCCGAGTTTCTATGTATCCATCATTAGCTGCAACTCGATTACTCCACATTGAATACAAACCATACTCGTGTAATATCTCTGCGGAGAACAAGGGCAGTTCAACTTTCTACACTTTAGAATATCCTGAACTGGATAGAACACTTACTATAGAGTTTGAGCAGGCACATCCGCATAAAATTATCGGTTGGACAGAAAATAATTACAGCGGATTCGGAGCGAAACGCAAACTCCTCACAACAACCGCAACACGCATGAAATCAATCAATACAGACTATTGGAATAGAAATTCTGTCGCGGATTCAACCTATCGAAAGGAACTTAATTTGTGATTTTTTTCAAACTTGATTAAACCTTTCTTTGAGTTAACCATCTAAGAAGCATAACCAATAAAATCGATGTTATGAATTACAAAATCTTATCAGTTCTATTCTCAGCCTTTCTATTTATTTCATTTGTAGGACACAGTCAATCCCGTGCTAAATGGGAAAAATTGGGCGTTCGCGCAGTAGACTACAAAATTGACAAAGACGATATCCACGTTGGAGCAAAAGAAGGTGGATTCACAAAATTAAAAGTTGTTGTCGCAGGTGGATCATTGAACATGCACCGAATGGTCGTAACATACATGAATGGATCGAAAGAAGAAATTACATTGCGTCATAACTTCAAGAAAGGAAGTGGATCGCGCATCATTGA
>CAJQOB010000319.1 GCA_905479845.1 uncultured Flavobacteriales bacterium | reverse complement strand
AACAATTATCACCGAGCGATTGGTCGATTTACTCATTTATCTCCTACTCGCCATTGTTGTAATTGTTATCGAGTTCGATCGGGTGGGGAAATTCGTGATGGCACGTTTAACTGATAGCTGGATCAATATTCAAAATCAGTGGATGCTATCGCTAACTATTCTGGCCCTAGTCATATCGCTCTGGATACTAATCCGACATTTCATCAAGAAAAAATCAAGTACGAAAACAGGCTCTTTCTTTGCAAATGTCAGGCACGAATTACTCTCGATTTTCAGGTTAGACAGAAAGCAGCGAAACACGTATGTTTTTCTCACATTCTTTATGTGGTTCCTCTATTTCGCCATGTACTATTCACTTTTCTCAATGAATGAACAATCGGCTAATTTTACCATCGCGTCAGTTCTGGCAACGATGGTATTGGGAACTCTTGGCTTCTTACTGCCAGTACCTGGTGCCATTGGGACCTTTCACTTCTTTGTTTCATACGCTCTTGTGAGCTACAACATTGACGGCGATTTCGCAAAGATGCTCGCAGCGTTCATGCATGGTAACATTACCATCACCACCATTATTACAGGAACATTCTGTATTTTCTTCTTATTGGTTCGATACAAAAATGTACGCTTCAAAAAGATGATTCAGGAATCAGATGAATCAAAAGGAAGTTGAAGCTAAGATACAATCTGACAATTCCTTGTCCAAAGGCACCAAATCATTATAGAGATCTTTATAGAAAGGGAACTTTTTACTGCTGAACTTTCGAATTCGTTCCTTTTGTAAAATTGATTCTAAATCACTCACCCAAACGGTACAAAACACTTGCGATTTCCAATAGGATCGATTTTCATCTTTTCCATCAGGGCTCCACACACATGGTTTCAAATGTTTATACAGTAAATAATGATCAATTGAATGGACAATCATATTGTTAAACAATAAATCGGGTTGAACTTCTAATCCGTGTTCCTTGAGTTTCTTGATGAGAATTCCTCGAGACTCCATTAGGTATCGGTAGTATTGGAACTGCATCTTTTCAGGTGCAAATATGTGAGGCATCTTTAGATTAACCGCGCTATTAATCACGAATTGTCGATCAATGTTAATGTGCAAGGATTGATTTTCAGTAAGCGGACTGTATTCACTGTATAGCAGTCCGTCGTGCAATGCAAGTACAAAGCGATTAGAAGGCTCTAGTGCCTCTATTTTCTTTGTAGCGATTTCTCTTGCTGAAAGCTCGGATGCAACGTGCGTTTGTGGATGTACCCAAACGATTAGCATTGCCAAAACCAAGGATAGGATTAAACCGTAGTCATCGCTAATATCCTCTCCATTCCACGTGACATGTTCGATACCTTCTTTTTTCACGTTTAATGAAATAGTCAAGTTACTTGGGTCTAAAGCGGTTTTTTCCGATACAGGCAGTTTCGGGCAGGTAAATTTCAATAAATCACCTTCCATTTCAGCGATCATTAAAAACGGACCATTGGTCATGATATCGTAGATCTTCTTCTCCGTGATATTGTGGCTGACTTTCCATTTTCCTGTCTTTATTTTAGCCTTAATCAATAAGGTGACAAATTTTGTTCCCTTTACTGTGTGCAGGTAGAAAGCACGAAGAAACAAATGAGGATGGTGCACCATTTTTTGATGCCAGTTCTGTTTGGAGTTCACTCGTGGGCCGGTAAATAGCCAACGATTTTCGAAACTACCCGTTTCCCCTGATTCTCTAGGAGGCCATGGTTCATTGGTTGCTAATTTCCACCCTTGAGCGGATAATATTCGGAAGTACAAAAGGTAACCTATCAAAAATAGGGCAAGTAGGCAAAGGCCAAGGTATAAAAAGATCATTTCGCAGAGTTTCTTCGTAAGTAGGCCGCAAATATATCAAATTCTATCCTGAATGCTTACAATTGAGTTCTTTACGCTTAGGGTCTTTCGTATTTGCAACAAGAGTGTAATTTCTCGTAAACCTCGTCTGGAGCTTTTTCTTCCTCCGTATCGTAACCAACGGAAGCAATTTTTGCATGAATATCTTCTAGTGAGATTGCTTTTGGGTCAAAGAACACAGTCATTTCATCGTTTGACATGTTCCATTCTGCAGTTGAGATTCCATCGACATCTGCTAATGAACCTTCTATGGTTTTCTTACACATTCCGCAATTTCCGTAGACGGTAAATTTCTCGGTAACAAATCCTTCAGTATTCTCACACGAGATGATCACTAAAGCAAATAACACAGTAAAAAGGATGGCTGTTTTCTTCATAATATTGTTGTTAATGGAAAACGACTTTTTGATTTCGCTTTGTGTAAAGATAATCACTAATTGATTTTTTTGATTCTATGATTTGTTGGATTATTGGATTGTTGCGCTACTGCTCACGGTGGTGTTCGATAGATTGATAGATTGATAGATTGATAGATTGATAGATTGATAGATTGATAATAATCGAAATGGATTTAAGAACCTAAGTGCGAAATATTCCGAGAATTGTAAAGTTTAGACAAACGCTTGTTGCGTTAGTGATATGAGTGGAAAGCCCGCATGCGCTTGCGCGGAGGACTTGAAACGTTAGCAGGCTCGAACGCCCCAATTTAGACTTCCACAATTCAATAGAAAAAGTCCACCCGACTGCAACCGGATGGACCTTGATGAAAGGATCAACTTTCGCTTGTCTTTTCAAAACAACTCTGGTCATTGCTGTGAAAAGTTCAGTGAAGTAGCGGTAGGCTCCTTTCGGGTGAAATGTGCTTAGCGAATTTTGAAATTTCCGCTGATATTTCTCACAA
>CAJQOB010000318.1 GCA_905479845.1 uncultured Flavobacteriales bacterium | reverse complement strand
CTGCTTCATACAAGAAATCGTAGTCCTGCTGAGGGATTACTCCTCCTGCGATCACCATGATGTCACCTCGGCCTAATTTTTCCAATTCTGCGATCACTTTTGGGATCAACGTTTTATGTCCAGCAGCGAGTGAAGAGACTCCTAAAATGTGAACATCGTTTTCCACCGCTTGTTTTGCGGCTTCCTCCGGGGTTTGGAATAATGGTCCAATATCCACGTCGAATCCAATATCAGCGAAAGAAGTAGCGATAACTTTAGCGCCTCGGTCGTGTCCATCTTGTCCCATCTTTGCCACCATGATTCGCGGTCGGCGTCCTTCTAATTTGCTGAATTGATCAGCCATTGCCAATGCTTTATTGAAATCCTCGTCTCCCATAGATTCTGATGAATAAACTCCGTTTATAGAACGAATTGTTGCTTGATAGCGTCCGTACGACTTTTCGAGTGCAGATGAAATTTCACCCAAGGAAGCTCGTTCACGAGCACATCGAATGGCAATTTCTAACAAGTTTCCTGTGTCATTCTTTGCTGCATCTTCCAACTCCTTGATTAGCTCAGTCACTTTATCCGAATTACGATTGGTCTTCAATTCATTCAATCGATCAATTTGCGAATCACGAACCTTCGTATTATCAACTTCAAGGATATCCATTTCGGTTTCCTCTTCCAATTGATAACGATTGACCCCAACAATAATATCTTTTCCAGCATCGATCCGAGCTTGCTTTCTAGCAGCTGCTTCTTCAATGCGCATTTTCGGAATTCCAGTTTCGATGGCTTTTGCCATTCCTCCGAGTTCTTCAACTTCTTCAATTAATTTCCAAGCTTCTTCAACTAATTGATTCGTCAACTCTTCTACGTAATAACTTCCTCCAAGTGGATCAACATGCTTGACGATTCCTGTTTCTTGCTGAAGGTAGATTTGAGTGTTACGCGCAATTCGTGCTGAGAAATCAGTAGGAAGAGCAATTGCTTCATCGAGTGCGTTCGTATGTAAGGACTGTGTCCCTCCGAATGCCGCTGCGAGCGCTTCAATACACGTACGGGCAACATTGTTGAATGGATCTTGCTCCGTTAAACTCCATCCTGAAGTTTGACAGTGCGTTCTGAGGGCAAGAGATTTCTTGTTCTGTGGATCAAATTTCTTTACGATTTTCGACCAAAGTAATCTCCCTGCGCGCATTTTAGCAACTTCTGTAAAATGATTCATTCCAATCGCCCAGAAAAAACTCAAGCGAGGTGCAAAATCATCTATGTTCATTCCAGCGTTAACTCCTGCTTTGAGGTATTCCAGCCCATCCGCTAGGGTGTATGCTAATTCAATGGCTGCCGTTGCTCCAGCTTCTTGCATGTGATATCCAGAAATGGAAATCGAGTTGAAGCGTGGCATGTTTTGCGAGGTGTATTCGAAAATATCCGAAATGATTCTCATTGATGGCAGAGGAGGGTAGATGTATGTGTTTCTAACCATGAACTCCTTCAGAATGTCATTTTGAATTGTTCCAGCTAATTTTTCCTGACTTACTCCTTGTTCTTCAGCCGCAACGACATAAAATGCCATGATTGGTAATACTGCACCGTTCATAGTCATTGATACCGACATCTGATCAAGTGGAATTTGATCAAACAAAATCTTCATGTCGAGGATTGAATCAATCGCTACTCCAGCTTTACCTACATCTCCTTCTACACGTGGGTGATCTGAATCATACCCTCGGTGCGTCGCTAAATCAAAGGCAACCGAAAGTCCCTTTTGACCTGCGGCTAAATTTCTTCTGTAAAACGCATTCGACTCCTCAGCAGTTGAAAAGCCAGCATATTGACGAATTGTCCAAGGACGAATTGCGTACATGGAGCTGTAAGGTCCTCTTAAATACGGAGGAATTCCAGAAACGAATTCTGCATCTTTGTTTTCACCTTTGTGGGAGTAAAACTGTTGAAGATCAATCTTATCTGCTGTAGTATACGTTGAGTTCGGAACTGTATCATTTTGTTGATGTTCCGTTGCGTATGGAATTGTACTAAAATCTACTCGTTTCATGCCGATATTGTTTTAGTGATGCGTTCATAATTCAATGCGTCCATTCCCAAATAGTTCGGTATTTCTTTCCAGTTCGATAGCACTGGCTCAGGATTCGAGTAATTGTTGATTCCTATAAAAAGAGTCTCTCCTGCTAAAAATGCTTCTTCTTTTAGCTTGCGTTTGCTTTCAACTTCCGATATAAAATCTATCAACGCTCTTCTGTCAAATAATCCTCCTTTTTGTTCGAGTGACTGAAATTGTGACCAGGCTTTCTCTCCAATGAGATTGGTCAATTCCTCCACGGCATAGCTTCCGCCAATTGGATCAATTACTTTATCTAGGTATGATTCTTCTTTTAAAATCAATGGAATGTTGATTGCCATTCGTTCACTGATTGAATCTACACCTTGATCGGAATAAAGATCATGAGGTAACACCACGATGTTCTCGACTCCTGCATTTAACGCTGACATGATCTCCGTAGTTTGACGAAGCAAGTTCGTATGAGGATCCGAAAGTGACTTGTTCGTATGCCCAATTACTGCTGTAACTGAACAATTGTATGAGCAGTTGTGTTCGGGAGAGTACGCTTGTACAATTTTCGCCCAAAGTGCGCGTAAGGATCTGATTTTTGCAATCTCAAAGAAGTAATTGTTTCCAACTCCGATGTGAAAACCTATGCAAGCCGCGGCTTCATCAATGGTCAAACCTGATTCCATTAGTTGGAGCAGGTATTCATGACCAGTATTCAAACAGAATGCAATCTCTTGCCATGTTGTTCCTCCGCTTTGTTGAATTCCAAATCCATTGGCTAGAGCAAAACGCTGTTGGTTTTCTTTGAAATGCGTCCCAAACTGTGTTAGATCGAAATCTTTCGTGAGGAAATCGAAGTTAAAATGAACCTTATTCGCAGCTTGCGAAGTCAATTTCTGAATCTCCAACATTTCTTGAAAAGAGTTCAAAGTGAACTGAGCATTGATGTGCTCTAACTGAACTTCGTTCAAAACAACACTCCAATTAATGTTATCCTTACTAGAAACAAGGCACAACGCATCAGCACCTGTCATTAAGAAATGTAAAATTTTTGCGTTTGCTTCTTTTTCATCGGATACTACAACGTACGCTGTGTTTTTCCAATCGTTCAGATTGGTTTTTAAACCTCGCGTAAATGGGAATCCTCCTGGCGTCTCGTGCTTTTTCTGATCACTTACATGATAAACACTAGAGAAGTCAATTTCCTCAATTTTATCCTTGTGCTCCAGTAAACTGGGATCTTTCCCTCGTAAATCAGCGTGGATTTTATCAATCCATTCCTGTTTCCCTACGGGATTAAATTCCTTAAAAAAACTATTCATTCGAAAGTTGATTTGATTTAGGCAAATATTTCTTGTAATAAGCGTATGCGACGGTTGAAATCATTACTACCAAAACAGGTGCAAGAGGAATTCCAACATAAGGAATGGCGTATATTCCTTTAAAAATAGCTCCAATAATGATCATTCCCAATGGTGCTGAAAAGGCAAAGGCGAGTGATGATCCAACTCCTTTCTCGTAACGCTCAAGAGCGAAGTCGTAGAAAGTGAACCCAAAGAAGAACCCAACGATGCAATATTTCATTACTTCGTCAACCATTTCAGGGAATCCGAACATTTTGTCAATAATCCAATAGATCAACAAGAACACTCCTTGGAGTAGCAGTGAAACGATCACAATGAATATCATTCTGAGCAGGTCATTGATGAACCTCAAGATTCCACCTTCAGTTTCCTTACCAGTAAGGTCTTTGTCAAATTTTTCGCCCAGTGCTGTGAAGAATGGAGACAAAGCTGTCAGTACGAGAAATATGTATAGTGATTCATTCATGGTGACTGTTACGTCTTTTAGCCAATCAAAGATGAAGTTTGCCCGACTTATCCACCAAGAGTCTGAAGTCCAATCAGCATCCGCGAGTTGAGTATCGAAATACCAAAAAATCCCTGTTAGAATCAAACCAGGAATGAAGTAGATCAAGTACTTTCCCTTGAATAAGTACTCAAGTGACGTGATGATTCCTTTGATATGATAATTAATCGCTTTCATTCCTTTAGTAATGCAAAATTAAATCAATTAAATAAAATCTTGAACAATTGGTAGAATATCGCATAGAACACGATGATTCCAAGAAACAGTTGAGGTGTATTGACACGCCCTTGTTTCCTATAGTACAACCAAGAAATCAATCCTAGTGCCACTGCTGGGAAAATTGGATAGAGTAGTAGAGGTGACATTACAAATTAAACTGTAAAAAGTGATGTGTAAAATGTTTTGAATGCACTCTCAACCAGCCTTTGTGATCAAGGTTTCCATACATGGGATGCATATTCCTCGCTTCGGGCTCATTAAAGAAGTATTCCTCAAAACCGACCCATTTCATCGCCAACTCATCAATTGCCGATTCTAAATCTTCATTTCTCAGCGGAGGGTTTTCAGGAGCATAATTTACTTTGAACCCTCTTGGAAAAGGCTTCTCCGAGTGTAAATAGGCTACAGCACCTTCAACTTTTTCTTCTGGGATACTCAGCGCTCCTTTGATCTTGCCGGTTGATAAATCAATGCTATTGGATAAATGTTCAATCATTTGTTGGGCAGTCATTGATCCCCACTCCGCAGGTGTATCTGCAGACAAATTTGTTGTTTTCCCAAGAAAGGTTTCGAGATCTGGTGAAAGAAAGTCACTCATTATTTCTTATTTCCGACTAATACATGTAGACTTTTCGGTACGACACTCACAGCGAGTTCGTCGGTTACGTCAATTGGTTCGCCGTCATAATGCGCTATTTTCTTTGAAAGCTTGATGCGTGCTTTTTTGAATCGGATAATCTCTCCGAACTTTTTCTTCTGAGTTTTCTTTCGGAAGAAGTTATAAGCGATTTGTGGGGCAGACCAAATAGAGAATGGTTTCAAAATGAACAATTCAACTCGCCGTCTTCAACATCAGAATCGGGAGAAACAGTGAATCCATTTCCAAACTGAGAAGAGTTCGCAACAGTACATAACATTACAGGAAGCGATTTCACTTTTCCATCAATATCTATCGAAACGTTTAGAGGGTTGTATTTGAAGAACTCTTTGAATACCGTGATAATGTATCCCAATAATCCTCTTTTCTTTCCTTTATCAAACTCCTTTGCAACAACAGCATCAAAACCATAACCGCCAATTCCAATGAAGGCTTTGTTATTTACTTTCACTGTATCCATGTGGATGTACTTCCCATCGTTGATGCAAAGAATTGCATCTTTCACATTTAAAGGAATATTGAGGTGTCTGGCCAATCCATTTCCAGATCCAACTGGAATGATTGCCATTTGTGTTTTCGTTCCAATGAGTGCTGTTCCAACTTCATGAACAGATCCGTCACCACCAACAGCACAAACGATGTCTATTCCATCCTTGGAACATTTCTTTGCGATCTTGATTGCATGCTTACGGTATTCAGTGTAAGAAATACCGTACTCGTATTTGTCATGATCCAAATGCATATCAATCAACCCAGGAATGTCCGTCTTTTTGTGGACTCCTGAGATAGGATTAATGATGAATTGAATACGTTGTTTCATTTAACTCTTGTTTGATTCGAAACTAAGTCTCTCGAATATCGTTGTAAGATGGCCTTCAATCGGTTTTCTCTTTCCTTGATTATACGTTTATAATCGGGGAGTTCTTTTTCCATTACAAGACCGCCTTTCGTAAAGTTAAGCAAATTTTGTGCTTGATCCGAATTGAAAATCATCATTTGTTCACCATTGAAGTAGTAATAACTTCCTTCGAGATGCGCAATCCCATATTTTTCGGTGCTTTGAAGCAATGATGAACCATACGAATAATAGGTACTTTTAATGTTTAAAAGGTCCAAAATCGTTGGGAATATGTCTAATTGTTGCGCAATTTCACTTCTTTTTTCTGCTTTGATCAAACCTTTCGGGTGATAAAACCCAAACGGAATTCGGTACATTTCGTTACGCAAGTTGTATTGCGGAGTTGTGCTCGCAGGACTGTGATCGGCAACAAAAACGAAGAGTGTGTTTTCATACCAATCTTGCTTTTTTGCTTCATCAAAGAAGAGGCGTAGGGCATGATCGGAATAGCTAATCGCTGCACATATTTCTTGAGATCCTTTTTTTGTGTGCTTTCTGAATTTCTTCGGGACAATATAGGGGTGATGAGATGAGGTGTTGAATAGCAAACTGCAAAATGGAGGTTTTAACTCGCTCATTTTTTTTGCTGACCATGGATTGAAGTATCCATCTGAAATTGCCCAGTGCCCATCGAAGTGATCATCATTTCCGTATTCATTTCTGCCGAAATAGAACTCCATGCCTGCTCGTTTTGAGAAGCTGTCGAACAACATCGACCCATTAGAAGCTCCGTGGTAAAATGCGGTAGAATA
>CAJQOB010000317.1 GCA_905479845.1 uncultured Flavobacteriales bacterium | reverse complement strand
GGAATGTCCGTCACCATTCACATCAACTACTATTGGAAATTCAGCATTCGTTGGACTATTACAAGTTGGCGAAGTATAAATAATTGTACCTGTTTCACCATTGTAGATCCGTAAGTTGGTTTCATCTCTATACAACACCTCTGCTTTTCCATCTGCTTCAAAATCAAAAACTGTTGTGCTCGTGACTCCTGAATTATCAGTTGTAACCGTCTCCCATTTAACCGTAATTGTATTGTTTGATGTAATAAGGTCTTCAAACACAGTTAGTCTAAAATTAGAAATCACCGCAAATTCTGGTCGTCCGTCACCATCAAAATCACTGACGTTAGCTATCCCAGTACGATCAATTCCACCATGATCGGGCAGTGTGAAGTCATCAAGAACAGTAGACGTCTGAATATCCCATATATAAAAGTGTCTTCCAAACTCTGATACAACTGCATCTAGGTCCCCATCCAAATCCAAGTCCGCAATCGCCGTGAGACCGTCACCAAAAAATGCCGAAGTAGATTCAACATTCATTGAACCAGAGCTTACATTTACTGAGTATACCATATTTCCAGCAACCAGTTCAAGTCCAGAACAATCAGCACAGAAATTATCAGGAAGTACATCTGCCGCTACAGAATAAGCAAGAGGAAATCCATTAGAGGTCTGTGCTCCTGCACTCATGTTTCCTTCGGCAATAACATTCCCCGTCGAAGCGTTTATTATTGACCTACCGCCATAAAGTTCTGGTAAACCGTCTTGGTTGAAATCTGCAATCGCTAAACCATGATGCCCATTTCCAAAATTCAATACACCGCTTTCCCAAAGTTGAATTCCAAGAATGTTATATGCATAAGCTCTGTTGTTTCCAGCCAAAAAGAATATTTCTGCAAGGTTATCATTATTAACATCAGCAATCACCAAAGCAATATTTCTCCACTGAACATGAGGAACGGGGAAGGAAATTTCCACGGTTCCATCTAACCCGCTTAAGATAAATAGCTCGTCTGGAGTAGTACCAACCTGATCTCTACGTATGCATACAACTTCCGAAACACCGTCATTGTCCACATCACCCGTTATTGGAACAGTTAAGCCTGATTCTAACGAGTTATCATGCTGCCACAAGAGTTCAATATCGAAACTACTTGCAACTGGTGGTGCAGATTGACAATTAGGGACTAACTGTCCAAAGAAAAACTCTTGGCAGGAAGTGTTTCCAGCGCAATCTGAATCATAGCAATCTATATAATTATCGCCATCATCATCAATTCCGTTATTACATATTTCTTGACCATAAACGTTGGAATTAAATACCATCATCAACGTAATTAAGTAGAAGAAATTCAATCGTGTTTCTTTGATGTCAGTTAGGTTTTTTATCATGATGTTTATTTTTGTGTAGTGATTCGCATTTCTCAAGGCGATTTGATAACGTGAATAGCGTTTGTCATTTCCACTAGTTTAATTAAAAAACAGGATTAAACAAAACTTAACGATTTAACTCTTATGTGTTTGAAAACGGAATAGCGCACAAAAAGGGTCGTGATAATTAATGCTGGCTACTAACTGGGCAATATCAAAATGAGCGATCAATAAGACGAAAAATGAAAAAATACTTTTCTCAAAACCCGATCATAGATTAATTAGAAAAGCGCGCAAAACAGATCAGTAAACAGAGATTTTCAATCTCAATGGTGTTGACATTTTCAAATAATTTTATATTTTGCAGTAGGGTTGTTTTTCTGGCAACCTTGATAGTGATTACCCTAGCCGACACATTTCCAGTCGGAAACCGCTTCTTTATTTTTAAATTATATCGCTTGCATCGCAACGAGCCTGTTTTGTTGTGGCAATAAATTGAAATGAACACTATGGAAACTAAAGAGAAACAATCTGAGGTTAAGAACTTCATCAACGGGAAGTTCGAGCGAAATGGACAAACAGCACTTAATGTAGAAAGTCCAGTTGATGGAACGATAATTTCCACGATTCCAATGTCAACTTACGAGGATGTGGACAAAGCTGTGATTGCGGCAAAAGAAGCCTTTAAAGACTGGTCGACGACAACGATGAAAGAGAGAGCGCAAATCTTTTTCAGATACCGCTCGCTTCTTGAAGAGCACATGGATGAGCTGACGAAATTGATCGTTCTTGAGAACGGAAAAAGTTATGGAGAGTCAAAAGCTGAAGTTGAAAAAAGTATGGAGCTGTGCGAATTTGCAGTTTCTATTCCACAAATAATTAGTAACGAAGTACAGGAAGTAAGTAAGGGTGTCGAATGTCGAACGGAGCGTAAACCTCTTGGAGTCGTTGCTTCGGTCGCGCCGTTTAACTTCCCAAATATGGTTCCTCACTGGACAATGCCAAATGCACTCATGTTAGGAAACACAATGGTCATGAAACCATCTGAACTGGTTCCATTGAGTGTTGTTCGAATGGCTGAATTATTGAAAGAAGCAGGGCTTCCAGATGGTGTTTTGAATATTGTGAATGGAGGAAAAGAAGTGGTTGAAGCAATTTGCGATCATCCAGGAATTGAGGCGGTATCTTTTGTTGGATCCACTGCTGTTGCCAAAATCGTTTATATCCGAGCAACATCAAACTTGAAACGATGTGTAGCACTTGGTGGAGCGAAAAATCACTTGATCGTATTGCCTGATGCTCACCTTGAAATGACGGCGTCAAATGTAGTTGCATCGATGTCGGGTTGTGCTGGACAACGCTGTATGGCAGCTTCGGTAATGGTGGGAGTTGATAAAGTTCAACACATCATTGACAAAATGGTTGAGGAAGCGAAGTCAATTGTCCCTGGAGAAAATTTGGGTTCTGTAATTAGTGCAGCGGCGAAAGAACGAATCGAAGGATACATCACGGCAGCTGAAAAAGCTGGTGCAACAATTCTAGTCGATGGACGCGGTGCAACTGTTCCTGGAAAAGAAGGCGGATATTATGTTGGACCTACCATCATTGATCATGTGACCCCAAATATGAGCGTAGCTTCTGAAGAAATTTTCGGACCCGTAATTTCAATTATTCGTGCAAAAGATTTGGACGAAGCGATTGAAATTGAAAACGGATCTAATTACGGTAATGCCGCAGCAGTCTTTACACAAAGTGGTGGATTGGCGAAACAGGTAATGGATCGTGCAAGTGCTGGAATGGTTGGTGTGAATATCGGGGTTCCTGTACCTCGTGAGCCTTTCTCTTTTGGGGGATGGAACGAATAGAAATTTGGTGTAAGTGATATTACTGGTCGCAGCTCAATTGAATTCTGGACTCAAAATAAGAAGACAACGATTAAATGGAATCCAGAAGCGAAAACCAACTGGATGAGCTAGTAGGCGGTAAGTTAAAACGATAATATTTAAGCAGGAATATACTATGAGTGAAACTGGCTCTACAAAAAATACAGTGGTTCAAGATTGCATGGACTACACCCTCTTTTCTTGGTCGAAACAAGGTGGACTTAGTCCAATTCAGGCCGAACGTGCGGAAGGCGTTTATGTTTACCCTACATCGGGTAAAAGAATCATTGACTTTTCATCGCAATTGATGAATGTAAATATTGG
Source organism: uncultured Flavobacteriales bacterium (assembly GCA_905479845.1). Lineage (GTDB taxonomy): Bacteria > Bacteroidota > Bacteroidia > Flavobacteriales_D > Crocinitomicaceae > UBA4466. The sequence continues at coordinate 1,244 of CAJQOB010000317.1, read as the reverse complement.
TCACGGAAATCAGCGGATTACAAAAGCGGTGAACGATCAAATGCAAAATGTGTCGTTTGTTTACCCTGGAATGGCAACTGAAGTGCGTGCTGAACTTGGTAAGAAGTTGGCTGAAATTACACCGGGAAATCTCACAAAGGCTTTCTTCACTGTTTCTGGTGCGGAAGGAATTGAGAATGCTGTGAAATTAGCACGAATTTATACGGGTCGACACAAAATTATTGGTCATTACAGAGCATATCACGGAGCGACATATGGAGCAATGGCGGTGAGTGGGAGTGATCCGCGACGCCACCCAATTGATGTGCAAGGAGCGCCAAATTTTGTGCACGTTGAAAATCCTTACGCTTACCGATGCCCTTGGGGAACTGATTCTATTGAGGAATGTGGGGAGAGAGCGTTGGAAAGTCTTGAACGAACAATTCAATTTAACAACCCTGATAGCGTCGCTGCAATTTTATTTGAGGGTGAATCTGGATCTTCAGGATGCATAAAGTACCCTCCAAACTACTGGAAAAAACTACGCAAGTTAGCCGATAAGTATGGAATCTTGTTGATCGATGATGAGGTGATGAGTGGATTTGGTAGAACTGGAAAAATGTTCGGGATTGATCACCATGATACTGCACCAGATATAATGGTTCTTGCGAAAGGTCTTACATCTGCCTATATCCCATTTGGTGCGATGATGGTAACAGATAAAATTGCCAAACACTTCAACGAAAAACCATTGGTTTTAGGTTTGACATGCTCAGCTCATCCTGTCGCCTGTGCTGCCGCTCTTGAGAATATCAAAATTATTGAAGAGGGGAACCTCGTAGAAAACGCTGCAGAAATGGGCGTTTATATGGAACAGCAAGTTGCAAAATTGACTGAAAAACATCCTTCAATTGGTGATTTCAGAAATACTGGTTTGCTTGGGTGTATTGAATTGGTGAAGGACCGCGAGACGAAAGAACCGCTTACACCCTGGAATGCATCTGGAGCTGATATGGAGCCAACGTTGCGCATGCAGGCAAAAATGAAAGAGCTTGGAATGCACACGTTTGTACGTTGGAATTGGATTTTTATCGCCCCACCTTTAATTATCTCAAAAGAAGAAATTGATGAAGGTTTGGCGATTATTTCACAAGTGCTGGAGATTGCTGATGAATATTATACTGGAAAATGAAAGAAGAGATTGTTGAACTAATTGAGGACGTATCAGGATCGTCACTTTACAGTGAAGACCTCGCTCCTGTTCC
>CAJQOB010000316.1 GCA_905479845.1 uncultured Flavobacteriales bacterium | reverse complement strand
CATAGCTGACGCTACTTGATCTGCAATATTTCTATCCAATCTATCTCCATTCTCAATGGCCTTCATCATAGATTTAAATGCTTGACTTGGCAAATACTCTCGCATCACTTCTGTATGAAAAACATTCTCTCCAAACACTTCAGAAATTTTTCCGTTAAAATCTATCGTTTTAGGAACTCGATGTAAAACATCATAATTAGCTTGCATTCGTGTATTAGCCATAATAATCTATTTTTTTTGACAAATATACAATTTTAATGGGGGTCACCTGAAAAAAACAGTTGTTTAGTTATCAACACCCCCTATTATTTTATTAGTTCTACCAATAAACAACAAAATCAACCTCGGCGTTGAGGGGTTATTTAAAAACAAAATGTTATGATTGAAATTAAATGGATTTATCAATACTGATAAACCAAAGAAGATAATTCATTTTCATTATAGCAGGAAGTTGCAACCTGCTTTAACTCTCCCAAAGAAATCTCATCGATTTGAGTATAGATTTCCTGCATAGAATCAACTCGACCATGAACCATTACAGACTTCGCTAAACTAAACATCATCTCTAAATTACCATCAAGAGACAAAGCAATGTGACCTTTTAATTGTTCTTTTGCCTGAAGAAGCTCTTTATCTGTAAGGCCTTTACTCCTTATCAAATCCAACTCTTTATAGATTAGGTCCTTTGCTTTTTTCAAATATTTCTTATCGGTCCCCATATATATACTCCAGAATCCTGCATCAGAATAACTGGTATAATTAGCTTCAATACTATACGCATAGCCATATTTCTCTCGAACGGAAAGTATTAATCGAGAATTCAATGCTGGCCCACCAAGAACATTCGTTAACAAAGTCATTGAACGTCGAGTACTGTCATAATAAGATGGAGCTCTACCCCCAATTAACGTATGCGTTTGAAAATTTGCTTTTTTCTCTACAACATTAAATTTTTCAAAATCGAGTAATGGTGATTTTGGCAAAACGACAGTTTTCTGTTCCATTAACCCAAAGTCTTGTTCCAGCCTCTTCATGAAAGCAGTTTTTGAAATACTTCCAACAAATGAGATAACTACATTCTCTGCTACAAAATATTTCTCTTTGTAATTAGAAAGATCTTGTTTTGTAAAAGAACTAACTGATTCCTTCGTGCCTAACGTATTCAATCCTAATGTTTCTCCTTTGAACATATGACTTTCGAATTCATCAAAAATTCGTTCAGATGGACTATCTAGATATGAAATGATATCATCGAGAACAACTTATTTTTCTTTCGCAACTTCTTCTATAGGAAAAGATGCAAACTGTACAATGCAGTTAAGAAGCTCACTCGCAATCGAGAAATGATTATTTCTAAAGGAAGCATGAATACAAATTTCCTCTTTAGTTGTATAAGCGTTTAACTCGCCCCCAACGGAGTCCAAATCTGAAAAAATATCAATTGCCTTGCGACTTTTAGTTCCTTTAAATATACAATGCTCTAAAAAATGAGCTAACCCTTCTTCGTTTTCCTCTTCATATCTGGATCCGGCTTGTATAAAGACTCCCATATGAGAAACTAAACTTTGACTTTTTTGATAAACAACCCGAATACCATTTGACAATTGAAATACATCAGGAATTTCCTTCATCATAGTTATGGATTTAGGCGTTGCAAAATCCATTTATCGTCCTCTTTCACAAATACAATTCTATCATGTAATCGAGACGGACGTCCTTGCCAAAATTCAATGCGATTTGGAATTAATTGATAGCCTCCCCAAAACTCAGGTCTTGGAATATCATCGGTATTCTTAAATTTATCCGTGAATAACTCAACTTTTGCGCTTAGCGCATCTCGGTTTTCAAGCAAATCACTTTGTTTTGAAGCCCATGCGCCTATTTTACTTTCCTTTGGACGACCTTCAAAGTAAGCATCTGAAATTTCTGGCTTCACTTTTTCAATACTTCCTTCAATACGAATCTGCCGTTCTAACTCTGACCAATGAATATTTAATGCGGCAAAAGGGTTATGTTGTATATCTCCAGCTTTTTGACTATTATAATTGGTATAAAAGACAAAAGCATCGTTAATGATATCACGCATGTAGACAATTCTAGAAGTAGGTTTCCCATTCTTATTTACTGTCGACAAACACATTGCGTATGGATCAAGAAGTTGTGAATCCACAGCCTCCTCAAACCAAACAGCGTATTGATCAATTGGATTCTTCTTCACCGAGTCTTCATTCAGCGGTCGATCTGCAAAATCTCTTCTGATAGAATTTAAATAATTTTTAATATCCTCTAGACTCATTAATCGTAATTACATTTACTCCTCTTCCCCCGTTTTTTCTTCTTCATCATCAACGTCCGAACCAGCCGCTGAATAAACCGCACCTGTTTCTTCATCAACAGTATCTGTCTCTTCTAGTCGTCTCCGAGAAATTTCCTTATCCATTTCTTCGTTATACGGGAAAATTTCAACAATTGGTGAAACAATAATTGACATTATATTAAAATCAACTAACATGCCTTTTAGACTGTCTGTAATTCTCTCGTAAGCTTGTTTTACTGACTCCGCAGAAACTAAAAAGTTTTGAGACACCTTTTTTCCCTTCTCCGAATCGGCATCAAAGTTTTCATAAGAGATCTTACATTTATACCAAACATCGGCATCATCGTATGAAA
>CAJQOB010000315.1 GCA_905479845.1 uncultured Flavobacteriales bacterium | reverse complement strand
CAAAATCAAAGGCAAGTACCTCCAAAATTATCTCAATGAGTTTTGTTACAAACTTAACCGTAGATACTTTAAAGACAGGGTATTTGATAGACTCACCGTTGCAATGGCTACTTCTTACTGGTAATCTTTGGGGGAATCAGTAAATGGAAAACGAGATTAAAACAATTGTACTCGATAATTACGAATGGAGGGAAGGTTTATCCAAATCGTCTGAATTCTGTTCCGATCGCCTTTGTCTAAAGATTGATTCAGCGGAGAGCTTAGGAATTCTCTCAATCAGAACGTTCAATTATTACGATGATGACTTCAAAGTGTTCAAGGATTTTATCGATAGTTCGTTTGCAGAAATAAATTCTCACGGCATTGAACACTTGGCTATTGATTTACGCGGTAACGGTGGTGGAGACTCGAAATGTGGGTCCTATCTCATCGAACATTTTGCTGATAAATCGTATTGCTACTGGCCGAGTAATGAAAATGCTACATGGCAATCAGATTTGCATGCGACTATTCAGCCCAACGCAAATCGGTTCGTAGGGAAGCCGTATGTGCTCATTGACGGAGGGTGTTTCTCGACGGCAGGTCATGTATGTTCAATCATCAAGGAGCAACAATTAGGTATTTTGGTTGGTGAAGAAGCGGGAAGTACTTATACCTGTAATGATAGTAGTATTCACGGTAGTTTCAAGCATACTTCTCTAACTTATCGAATTCCAAGAGTGACCTTCAAAACGTGCGCAACATCATTTCCAAAGAACAGAGGAGTATTGCCAGATGTTGAGGTTTTGGAAACCTTAAATGACGTGATTGAGCAGTTGGATCCAGTAATCGAATATGTACTTGAACAGATTAGATTAAACTAGATTGGAGTTGATCTCATAGGATTTCATTGTTAATCTGGATAACACAAATCACGTTGGAAGAGAGCAAAAAAAAGACCCTCATCAAATGATGAAGGCCCAATTCGTTATTCTAGTAGTAGTTGATAACTCGTTTAATTCATTGTAATTGTACCTCGGTATTCCGTTGGTTCATTTGTCGCAGGATTCAAAATCACTGCTTTCCAAACATATACTTGAGGTGTTTCACTTCTTCTTCCTGAGCGAATATCTGTTCCATCCCATGGAAGCGAAGCATCCGACGTTTGGTAAACAACTCCACCATCGCGACCATCTATGATCGTTAATACGAAGTTGATATTAGCTCGTTGCGTCAATGCAAACGGCATGAATGTTTGATTACGTGGATCAGTGCTTGTTGGAGTGAAAGCGTTCACTGCCATCAAATTGTAATCCTCTTCAACATAGATTGTTTTTTCAAATGAAGAGGCACATTGTTCGTTGTTAACAGTTAAGGTGATTGTTTGCTCTCCTTTGTTGTAGAAGTACAAGTCAGTTTCAACACCAGTCGGTGATTGCTTTTCCGCAGTCCATGTGTACGCTCCTTGTCCGCTAATCGCCGCAACATGTGTTACAGGCAATCCGTTTTCGTATTTGTGAGCCAAATCAACTGTGAATGCAGCATCTGGAATACGGTTTACAACAAAGTTTGAAGATGATTCAATCGTTTCATCATTTCTATATCCCAAAGAATAATTTCCAACCGTCGTAGGTTCGAAAACCACCGCTTTATTTGCTGGAATTGTTTGAATCGTATTGTTCAATGCATCCAAAATGTAAATTTCTTTGTTATTTGGATTGGTGATTGTTGTTTCTTCATTGAGACATAAGTCTGCAACAGCAGGCAGCGTTATTTTTGAACGGAAATTCGTGTTAGCTGCAGTAGCCGAAGAGTTCGAATTTGGATTGTTCGGCAATGGTCCACCTACTTTTCCTTCACCGCCATTTATTGGGTGCGGAGTAATACTTGGAATCGTCGTGTTAGAGCTTTCGGTTCCATTTGCATTAGAACTAGTAGTACCATTATCGTTCCTAGAACTCTGCAATCTCTTGTCCGATGAATTGGGAGTTTCGTCTGGATTCGAGATTACAGAAGTGCTACCCGTTTGGGTTTCACCATTACCAGCAAAAGGTTTAGTTGTACCGGCAGTAGTTTGTTCTAGCGTAGTTTCTTGTGCAACAGCTTGATTCGTTTCCTGTAGAGTACTTCCTCCAGCAAAAATGAAATAAGATGCAATAGCAACAGCACCGATTCCTGCGGCGCCGAGATAATATTTTAAATAGGAGGTAGGTTGAGCAACAGGACTCACAGCATCCAGCCGTGCATTCATTGCTTTCCAAGCTTCAGGATTGTAAGGCATTTCATGACCTTGCAAGCTTTGCTTAAATAATTCCTCAATTGGTTCTTTCATATCAATCAATGTTCATGAACTTTTCTTTTAAGACCTTCTGCAAGTTCACTTTTGCTTTTGATAAATTAGATTTCGATGTTCCTTCACTTATTCCCAAGATTTCTGCAATCTCTTTGTGGCTATAATCTTCCAAAACATACAGATTGAAAACCGTTTTATATGCAGGCGACAATTGATTAATTGCTTCCATTGCCATTTCAGCTTTCATTCCGAGGGCTTCAAATTCTTCACTGATGACCATTGGGTCTTCCGCTCCGAGTTTAAAATCCTCATCTTTATCTGTTAACACTGGATTCTTTTTTGATTTTCTAATGCTGTCAATTGCCGTATTCGACATTATCCGTCGCATCCATCCTTCAAATGAACCCTTGTAATTAAACGCTTCTAATTTGTCAAAGATCTTAATGAAACCCTCCTGTAGAACTTCCTCCGCCGAGTCTCTGTCTGTCGTGTAACGCATACAAACACTCAACATCTTACCATAATAAAGAGTAAACAGCTCTTCCTGAGAGCGCCGATTGTTTTTGAGACAACCGCTTATTACTTGCTTTAAATGCTCTTTGTTCTCCACTCTTGTTTCGTTAGTTAGACGCGCTTTGGTTTATCGCGTTGCCTTGATTCTCAGTTTTTTTTATTTCCATTAAAACTTGTCGCAAAATAAGGGTTTTTGGAACAAATGTGTTAAATTTGCTCGGCTAGAAATAGATAAATAATTTAGATCAAATAACAACACATGAAAGTAACGGTCGTAGGAGCAGGAAACGTTGGTGCAACATGCGCGAATGTATTAGCTCACAAAGAAATTGCGAATGAAATCGTATTATTAGATATCAAAGAAGGATTTGCTGAAGGTAAAGCTTTAGATATTTGGGAAACATCTCCAATTAACTTGTACGATTCTCGTACAATTGGTTCAACAAATGATTACTCAAAAACAGCAAACTCTGAAGTTGTTGTTATTACATCTGGGTTGCCAAGAAAACCAGGTATGTCTCGTGACGACTTAATCGCGACGAATGCTGGTATTGTGAAAATGGTAACAGAGAACATTGTAAAGTACTCACCAGACGCTAAAATCATTATCGTTTCAAATCCATTGGACGTAATGACGTACTGTTCTTTCTTGACTGCGAAAGTTGATTCAAGCAAAGTATTTGGAATGGCTGGAGTATTAGATACTGCACGTTACCGTTCTTTTTTAGCAATGGAATTGAATGTTTCTCCAAAAGATATCCAAGCGGTATTGATGGGAGGTCATGGAGACACAATGGTTCCACTTCCACGTTACACAACAGTTGGTGGTATCCCAGTTACAGAATTAATTTCTGATGAAAAATTGAACGAAATCATCGAACGTACGAAGTTCGGAGGTGGAGAAATCGTTAAGTTACTTGGAACATCTGCATGGTACGCTCCTGGAGCTGCTGCAGCGCAAATGGTTGAAGCAATTGTACGTGATCAAAAACGTATCTTCCCAGTTTGTGCTTGGTTGCAAGGTGAGTACGATTTGAAAGATATCTACTTGGGTGTACCAGTAGTTCTTGGAAAAGACGGAATCGAAAAAATCATCGAATTACAATTGAACGAAGACGAGAAAGCTCTATTGGCTGAATCAGTTGAAGCTGTTCGTAATGTAATGAGTGTATTAGATAATATGAACGTAGGAGCGTAATTTGCTCAAACGCTTTTTTTACTCCTCTATTTGTTTTTAACAGGTAGAGGAGTTTTTTTTGAACAAGAATTTAAGTCAAGCGATGACTGAAGAAATTTCAAATCGAGGCTTTTCGAAAATTTCACTTCTGAGTTAACTACTAGTTAATGATTAAGTTAAATTTTCGATATAACGATGAGTTGAGAATTCTACAGCATCGATTTGTGGAAATGGAACAGTTTTGGCATCTATATAATATATGATGAAATACTTATTAATAGCTTTTGGATTAATCTTCGCTTCAAATTACGTTGGAGCACAAGATTCGGTTGTAGTTGTAATTGAATTAACGGACTCGAAGGAGGGGGATCCGATCAACAATGCGAATGGTACATTTACTTTCAACGGAGAGAAAAAGATACTTCAGTCGGCAAATGGTCATTTTATCCTTAAAACAAAGGTTGGAACGAACATCAATGCAAGTATTACGCATAACGCTTATGATGGGATTTATAAAACCTTGAAAATTTCGAAGAGCTATAAATACGATTCTATTGTCTTTAATTATGAAATGAACTTTATCAGGGTTCAGATATTGGATGACAACATTGTGGTGGCTCCTGGAATTCCAAAAGTGGTGTACAAATCAAAGCGCTTGCATGTTCAGGATTTTGAAATTTTGGAAGATGGAAGACTCGTTCTTCTAACTTATCCTAAACGATTGAAAAAGGGGAGCGAACTCCTTTTGTACGATGGATCGCGTGTTGTGAATACCTTCAGTGTTCCTGGTATAGCGACAGATTTAGTTCGTGACTATCGTGGTAACCCTCACGTAGTATGTAAAGAAAGCGTCTTCGGAATACACGTTGAAAGGGACAAGATCTCTATTTCGAACCTAGACAAGGATTATTTCACAAAGTACGTTGCGCCAATCGTGGATACGAATACATCCAAAATGTACTTTTCAACCTTTAATCCTGATTATCCAGCATTCGAGTATTTTGCGTACGATCAACTCGATTCAACCTACATGAAAATTGTAGGGATTGAAGATGAACTCATGATGGAGCTCTACAGGGCAGAATACAAATGGGTAGATATTCGCACGAAATTGTGGGCAAAGAATCGTGAGATTCAAACAGGAATTGACGCTGAGATTTGGGTTGGAGCAAACTACTTCACGCAAAGTATCTACTATAAGGAAGTGTACGCGCCGCTGTTTCATAGAAATGATTCACTTTTCGTATTCGATTATTACAAGGATAAGTTGTATACCTATGGAGCCGATGGTGAAAAACTGGATAGTACTTCCTTACTTCATCATTATCAACCAAAAAAAACGGGATGGAAAAAACACTTGATCCAAGATAGAACAACAGGAGAAATTTACGCGCTCTACGATCGAGCTGGCTACAGTTACCTCGGTTGGATTGACACCAAGACTGGAGAAGTCACACAGCAGGTCAAGTTGAATAAGCGTTACGCGGAACACATCAAAATTGACGGTAACTACGTATACTACGTCTATCGCGAATTCGAATCTATTGACAAGAAGCACCTGTGGAAAGAACGATTACCTTATTCTTTTGGAGCGGGAACGGTTTCCTTACCAAATGAAAATCTTGAGTCTGAGAAGTGATTCTTTCACCAGGCAAAATTCAAAGTTTTATATTTAGGCATGGATGAAGCACTAAGTGTCTTTAAGAAGTATTTGAATTCGATTGTTTCTATGAGCGATCAATCATTCGATTTGTGCAGAGACCTTGTCAAGTACCGTAAAGTTGAGAAAAACGAAATTCTGCTCAGAGAAGGAGAGAAGAGCAATTTTATCTTTTTTACAGTTAGTGGCCTTTTGAGAAACTATCACTTGAAGGATGTGAATGAGGTCAATACATGTTTCTGTTTAGAGAAGTCCATTGCGTGTTCATTCGAAAGTTTCGTTCATGATACTGCGTCTCAAGAGTACATTCAAGCTTTGGAAAAATCAACAGTTCTTCAATTATCAAGAAAGGACATGATGAAACTCATAGAAATCGATGAGTCATGGAGCCAGTTGAGAAGGGAATTGACCGAGATTGAGTGTATTCGACTTAGTAATCGTGTGAGTGCAATGAATTTCGCAACAGCGTCGGAAAAGTACCTTGCTTTAATGGATAAGGAACCAGAACTTATACAGCGGGTTTCTGTTCAATATATCGCCTCTTATCTGGGGATTTCCAGGGAAACAATCAGCAGAATACGGGCAAAAGTGGTTCGGTAATCTTTTTGTGACATTTGTCAATTTTTCTAAAGCCGATTTGCTGGATATTTGTGTTGAATCAACATTGAACACATGGATATCATTTATTATTTGACCGCATTTTGTATTATCGCGTTTATGCTACTAGCCACTTACGATGGAGCGTACCTTCATCTTTGGAAGTATGAATTATTCAGACGAACCGAAAGTAAATTTGAACACACAACGCATACCATTCGAGCACTTTTGTTTCCTGCAATAGTATGGACGATTTTTCTTAATCACGATCCTGTCAGCTTTTGGATTGGTATTGTTTTGATCCTTGCCGATTTTGTAGTACTTGCAGTAGATGCCTATTCTGAGAAAGAAAGCCGTGAGTTTATGGGGGGATTACCTCGAACGGAGTATATTCTACACTTAATGGCGAATGGATTTCACTTTGCAGCCATTTTTCTTATGCTGAGCACGAAACTGGTCATCTCTGAATCATCAATTACCCTAGTTCATGCGACGAATGCCAGCTCTGGAGCTGATTTATTGGACTTTATAGCCGTTAATATTCTGCCGGGAGCAATTCTATTGGGTCTACTTCATATTATTCTGATTACAGAAAAGGGACAAGCAATTTGGTCGTCCTTGAGAAATAAGGTGGTGTGCTGTTGAATAAGCTTACTTCATCTTCACCTCAATCAGAATAGGCATGTGATCAGAGTATCCTCCCAAATACTTTCGTCCACCATAATTTCTTTTAGGAACAATATTTCCTTTGTACGTCGTCAACAAAAATTCAGGAGTATAGATTTCAGCAGTTTTCTTTTTGACCTTCGTTTTCTTCTTTAGAAATGCTTTGGAAACCATCATGTGGTCAAGGATGTGCCATTCTCCACGGTAATTATGAGAACCTCCATACTTTCCTGATTTTTCAATAATCATTGGTTTGAGGTATTCGGAAACCATTTGCGTTGTTCTGTTATCTGGGTAATCATTCAAATCCCCCAAGAAAATAAGGTTCATTTTCTTATTCTCATTGAGAACGGAGTCTATGAATTCACTAGCTGCGATCGCTGCAACCATTCGCTTAGGTTCCGATTCAACTTGTCCACCACGACGACTCGGCCAGTGATTTACCATGGTTAGAATTGTATCTTTTCCTCGACTAAATTTTGCCCAAACAATATCACGTGAAGGAGAACTTGGTTCTGGCATGTCAAATCGAATGATTCCCGAATCTTCCAGGGTTAACACTGTTTTATCGAAAACGATTGCGTTATCAATTCCACGTTGATCCAAAGATTCGAAGTGAACAACACCATGAGTGCTTTTCATTGAACCTGCATCAACTAGGTCTTGGACAACTTGTTTGTTTTCAATCTCGCACAAACCTAAAATCATCGGAACTTGAAGCGAATCAATTACTTGATTGATTCTTTTCAGCTTAGCTTGATATCGCTCAGATGTCCATTCGTACGATCCATCAGGTAGGAACTCATTATCATTTTTCACAGGGTGATCAAGTGTGTCGAATAAATTTTCAACGTTGTAAAATGCAATGGTTCTGGTTTGAGCCTGAACATTTGAAACTAAAATGATGGAAAAGAGAAATATAAATCGCTGTAGCATGTAAGTTCTATTTACGGTAAAGTTAATGTTTCTGAGTTTGGAAGAGATGGAGAGACAAAATTTCTGGTTGATTTTAACTGTGACGGTATATATTGAATGTTTGCTCCCTTAGTTTTGCGTTTGTTGACAATTATCACTTGATTCCTTTAGCACAAAGGCGCAAGTCGAACAAGTTCTCTCACAAAGCTGTGTTTAGTTTACGGAATGGTAGTCCCTTGTGTATCAATCTTCGATTGATCCGTGCCTTTGTGGTTAAACGCATTTTTAATAATATCACATCCAATCAAACAACAGAATT
>CAJQOB010000314.1 GCA_905479845.1 uncultured Flavobacteriales bacterium | reverse complement strand
GCAAGGTTTTGAACACAAGTTAGCTCAACACTTGCAATTTTGGTAAACTCAAACAACTAGGTTTTCAACAAAATTATGATAGAAATCAATGGGTTGAATAGTTCTTAAGGAACGACTAAGTAATTGTGTACAGGCATAGTTTGATTTTTATTATGTGCGCATTACATTTATTATAGTGAAATAACGCAGAACTGTTACGGTTTATTGAGTAATGTGTTAAATGAACCTCCTTATTGGTAGTGGTTGTATAGTTAAGTTTTACCCCTGTAAGGTTATTTCAGTAATACGTAATTCAAGGTGTAAGATTAAACTAGGAATGTTATTTACCCCTGTAAGGTTATTTCAGTAATACGTAATTCAGGGTGTAAGGTTAAACTAGGAATATTATAAAACCCTGTAAGGTTATTTCAGTACAGGACATAGTGTCTTGTACTAAAATAGTCTTACACCAAAAGACTATAACGAAATATGGATTTTTCCGTTTACAAGAAGATGCCTTCACCAAAAATCGGATCACAGAGTAAGTATCCAGACCACTTTCGGAGAAAAGTGGCTGAGGATTATTTGCTGACTGACATGAGTTACAAAGATGTTCAGGAGCTTCATAACCTTCCGACTAAAGGTATCGTGACTAGCTTCATTCGTTGGTACAAAAACAAGTACGATTTATCTGCACTTGAATTGGATGCATCTAATGATTCATTAGTTCAACCAAAAAGCCTTGAAGAGAAAGAAATTTTTGATTTACTTCACCAAGTCAAGTTAAAGATTGTTGCATTAGAAACGATGATAGACATTGCCGAAGATGAATTAGGGATTGACATCAGAAAAAAGTCTGGATCCAAACCGTCCAAGAAATGAAGCACCGCTACGCTAACGTGAGTTTAGCAGAGCTGTGTGGCGCGTTTGGGAAGCACCGACAGACTTATTACGATAGAATTCGTGTTTACGAACGAAATCAAATGCAATTAAGCCTGGTTCTTGACATTGTTGAGTTGATTCGCTCAGATATGCCACGGATCGGAACCGTTAAACTTTATCATATTCTCAAGCCTTACTTGATTGCTCATGGAATAAAGATTGGAAGAGACAAGTTGTTTTCCGTTTTGAGGGAAAAAGACATGCTGATAAAGCCCAAAAAGAACTATAGAATAACGACAGATTCATATCACCGACTCAAGAAGTATCCCAATTTAATCAAGGATATTGAACTCATACGTCCTAATCAATTGTGGGTGGCGGATATAACCTACATTTCAGTTAGAAAACATTTCGCCTATCTCTCGTTGATTACAGATGCGTATTCCCACAGAATCATTGGATACTGTTTGTATGAGTCATTAGAAACGATAGGATGTCTTAAATCACTTCGAATGGCTATTGATTCCGTACACGTTCAAGTGGAGTCATTAATTCACCATTCCGATCGAGGATCACAATATTGTAGCAATGAATATGTCGCTTTGCTTCAGGACATGAATATTAGCGTTAGCATGACAGAGGAAAAAGATGCTTATGAAAATGCTGTTGCTGAAAGAATAAATGGAATACTTAAAGCAGAATTTGGACTAGATGAGTCTTTCTATTCATTCACAAAGGCATCTAAGGTAGTTGAGAGAAGTATTGCCATATATAACGAGAAGCGTCCTCACATGAGTTGTAACATGCTAACACCCAAACAGGCTCATGGAGAGCGAGGGCGGTTAAAGAAACACTGGAAAAACTATTGGAAGTTAAATCATGAGAAAGGAAAAAATGAGTGATGCATGATAAATTCAAGAAAGTAACGTTGATAGATTAAGGTTTCTTAAAATGTGCTATTATCGTAACAAATATTTAGCTATATAATATTAACCACTATTTAATTTCATTATGAGAAAAATTATCGCAATCGGGGCATTCGCTCTAGCAGGAACAGCTGTATTCGTCTTTTCCAGTTTCAACACATCATCAGAAATAGAGACAGAAGCAAAAGCTGGGAAAAAGTGCATAAAAAGTTCTATTATTTGCCCAAACGGTAGTGTCGGGTACACTTGTAATTGGGCTATCTATACTGGATCTCAACAACTCTGTAATAATGGAGGACAAAGAGACTGCGCACCAATCATAGTCTGCAAGTAATGTTCCAATGGAACACTTTTTTTATTTCTATGGGAGCATTAGTATGCTCCCTATTTTTATTTATTCGTTGCGGTGACAAACCAGCAGAAACAAATAGCCTTCAAGAATTAGCATCGAGCTGTAATTCAATTGAAAAGGTTGAACTAAAAAAAATAGATACTTCAGAATCGTTTACCTTACTATTGAATGATTCCACGAGCGTAGTAAACACGAATATTCCGATTAAGAAAATTGACAATTTTGGTTATTTGATTACCATGGCTCATGAAATTTTAAAATTTGATCTAAGTCAAATAGTGAAAAATACTAAAGTCAAAACGGAATTAGTTGCCACCCTTCCGTATCCGTATACAATTGGAATTACAGATTTTTTCATAAATGAAAACCAACTTTGGATCATTTCTGGTAAATCAGCTAAACATATATTCTCTTTTGATTTTTCCACTGGGAAAGTAGACACGCTGCTTACTGAACAGAACTTCTT
>CAJQOB010000313.1 GCA_905479845.1 uncultured Flavobacteriales bacterium | reverse complement strand
ATCAATTTCGACACGCCTGATATTCCAGTTTCAACCGAGTTGAGATTAGACCTCCAGTTTGGATTCAAAGTGGGATGGATGATTCCAATCTACCAACGTCAACCTAAGGATTTTTACTTCGACTAATGCATTTGTTGTATAACATCGGAGTTGGTACTTATGGCGTCGCTATTCGAATTGCTTCTCTATTTGTTCCGAAAGCTAAAAAATGGATTTCGGGCCGAAAGAACTGGAGGAATACCCTACCCGACACAGGTACAAAAGAAGTAATTTGGTTCCACTGCGCATCTCTTGGAGAATTTGATCAGGGATTACCTCTGATGAACGAAATCAAGTCAAAGAACCCCACTATTTTTCTTCTCGTAACCTTTTTCTCCCCATCTGGATTTGAGCACTACCAAAAGCGCGAAAACAATGCCGATTACGTTTGCTATCTTCCCTTAGACACTCCGAGTAACGCACGAAAATTCATTCAACATTTCTCTCCGAGTAAAAGTTTCTTTGTGAAATATGAATTCTGGGGAAATTACATTCTTGAAGCGAAGAAAAACAACAGCAAAATCTATAACGTCAGTGGAATTTTCAGACCGAAACAGCGATTCTTCAAATGGCACGGAGGTTTCTTTAGAAAAATCCTAAAACAGTTTGATCATTTTTTCGTTCAGAACGAATCTTCAAAAAACTTATTGAATTCTATTGACGTGACCAAAGTCAGTATTACTGGAGACAGTCGCTTCGATCGTGTAATTGAGAATCGTGAGAAAGCAAAGGACAACAAGATCATTAAATCTTTTAAAGCTGATGACGAACTACTAATTGTTGGTAGCTCTTGGCCAGCAGATGAATCAGTCATTCTTCCATGGATCAACCAATCAACGAAAAAGGTTCTGATTGCACCTCATCAGGTGGATGACAAGCACGTTGAACAAATCATTTCAGGAATCTCAAGGAAAGTTGCTCGTTATTCCTTTTTAAAGGAAAGTTCGATAATGGATTTTGATGTTCTCATTTTGGACACAATTGGGCAATTAGCAAGCGCTTACAAATATGGAACTTTAGCATACGTCGGTGGCGGTTTCTCTGGAAGTTTACACAACATCTTGGAGCCGGCAGTTTTTGGATTACCTGTCATTTTAGGACCGAAACATACCCGTTTCCCAGAAGCTCAGGCATTCATTGATGGAGGCTTTGGTTTTTCAATTGAAACCACCACCCAATTTGAAAAAGCGTTCGAAACTATTCTTACCGACTTAAAATCGATTGGTGACAAAGAGCGTTCATTTGTTGAGGCAAGTGCTGGTGCCTCTGAAAGAATTTATCAAGCGGTTTTCGTATCTTGATCATATGAGTAAACTAGCAGCATTCCTTTCTGAATTATCCGATCATGAACTTCGTGCGTTCCATCACTTCCGTTTCGACCAATTCATGAAAGGATCGAAAGAAAAGATCACTCTTGAATTGGAAAACCGCCAAATTTCTTTTAATAATCCTGATGAGTTCGAAAAGCACCTTCAACTTGCACGGGAGGAAGGAATTTTCACAAAACGTGCATCGTTATGTCCTCGTTGCTTATCTGAAAAGTTCTATACTTCACACGAAGTGGAGACAATCACATACCATTATGCTTCGGTCAACTTAGATGTTGACTACCGCACTTGTTTGGTTTGCCTCTACTCACAGGATAAAGTGGATAACGAAACCGACAGGATTGGAGCAGTTGGTCCAATTGGATTTATTCGGAAACTAATCAACAGAAAACGTTAGTTATTCCCAACTCAACAACTTCAAATCTTCCACATTTTTCTTATCCGAATACTGGAATTGCGCAGACCTTACAATTTGCTCGATACTCGCCCACTTCGTTGATCGGTTTGGCGAAAGCGCGATGATTTGTCGAGCCGGAATCTCCCCAATACTGGATCGAATGCGCTTATAATCCTTCGTTTTATCTGAAATGGACCTTTCAGGGATCAATGTATACCCTCCATTCATTTCAACCATTTGCTTAAGAAGATTCATATTTCCCCCTTCATAATTCCATTCATCGGTTTCTTTGTTAAGACTGCAAAAGTGAATCATTTGCGTCCGCAAACAATTTCCAGATGTCAACAACCAAGGATGGTGATTGCCCAAGTCTTCCGTTGTGACTTCCTTTGCTTTGGACTCAGGAACAAAGGCCAAGATTTCTTCATCAAACAGCACGGAAGTTCGCAATTTCGGATCATTCACGGGTCCTGCCAAAATCCCAAGATCAATCTTCTTTTGATCCAGCGGCACAAGTACATCTTCCGTCTTCATCTCCTCAATAGTCAATTGAACATCCGATAAAACCGACTTCCATTTATTGAATAAATCAGGCACCATGTAATCTGCCACTGTTGGAATAATTCCAATTCTTAAGCGCTCACAGTAAACTCCCTTCTGCTTCTCTGTCAATTCAGCAACGCGACCGTATTCAGATAAAACATCTCTCACAATGGGTAAAAGAATTTCGCCAAATGGTGTTAGCTCTAAAGGTGTAGTGGAACGATCGAAAATAGCATTCCCAAGAGTGTTCTCAGCTTTTTTTAATTGCATCGATAATGTAGGCTGAGTAACAAAGCACTTTTCGCTTGCTCGCTGAAACTGTTGTTCCTCACTCAATACTAAAATGTATTGCATTTGCTGAATTGAAATCATATAACGATTATTTATAGGTGAATAAAATTAATCAATAAAAATTATATATCGTCGACCGTATCTTTGATGCATGGAAAAAGCAACAACATATACAGAAGAATTAAACCAACTATTGGCGAGTTACCAAATACATTATCAGAACCTTCGATCGCTGCATTGGAACATCAAAGGACAGGGCTTCTTTGAACTCCATTTGAAGTATGAAGAATTGTACAACCGTACCCTTGTCATTGTTGACGACTTAGCAGAACGAATTTTATCGATTGGGGAGACACCTTTATCTAGTTTCAGTGAGTATTTAGATACGAGTCCTATTGCAGAAATTGAATTAACACATGACGGAGCAACGGGCGTTGCTTATATTTTGTCAGCTCAGGAAGAATTACTGAAGCAAGAACGAGTGCTCCTACAAGTTACTGGAGATGCTGATGACGAAGGAACCAATGGGCTCATGAGCGATTTAATCCGTGAGAAAGAAAAAACGAACTGGATGTTCAAAGCTTGGCTAAACAAGTAGAATTATCCGTAAATTTGTAAGAGAATTTAACGGTCCTTGCATGTGCAAAGACAATGATTTAGAATACATATTAACGAATAATAAATAAACAAAATGGGAGTATTAGTAGGAAAAAAAGCGCCTTCATTTAGCGCAGCAGCAGTAGTAAACGGAGGAGAAATCGTTGAAGATTTTTCATTGGATCAATACCTAGGAAAAAATCCAGTAATTTTCTTTTTCTATCCAAAAGATTTCACATTTGTATGTCCATCGGAATTACACGCATTTCAAGCGAAATTGGGTGAGTTCGAAGCACGCGGAGTGAAAGTTGTTGCTTGTTCAACAGATACTGAAGAGTCTCACTGGGGATGGTTGCAAATGTCAAAGAATGATGGAGGAATTAAAGGTGTGACATATCCAATAATTGCAGATACAAATAAGACAATTTCAGACGCTTATGACGTGTTATTAGGCGAGTATGATTATGATTTAGAAGGAAGATTGATTGCTTCTGATACAATGATCGCTTACCGTGGATTATTCTTGATTG
>CAJQOB010000312.1 GCA_905479845.1 uncultured Flavobacteriales bacterium | reverse complement strand
TGTTTGCTCCAAATCAGTAACAGATGCAAGATCATCAATGATTCCTTTGCTTGCGTTATCAATTCTTCCTGTTGGGTCCATCATCAATCCAATGATGTGGATTTTTTGCTCATCCCAATCAGTAGGAAGTGTAAACGTGTATGTTTTAGAGTGTGGGTCTCCGTTGTTTACTACTGCAGGGAAACTTGTTGCGTCTCCAGCGAAAGCAGGCTCGATAGCACGTGCAACGTGATCGTATACCATTTGCGAAGCAGGTACTGGACTTGGAAGGTTTTCGTAACCACCCATTGAACCATTACCACCACCAGCGTATGCATTTGCTTGTGCATATCCAGAAGCCGTTCCTGTCACGCCATCTTCCGTAAGAACAACAGCCAATTTATAGTTATCGTTCGCTGAAGCTTGGAAGTCAGCAGTAACTGTTACAACCAATTCTCTTGTTGTAGCATCCCACGTTGAAGTTGTTGAAAGCAAAGCCGTAGGTGCAGTTTGAAGACGATCAAAGAAGTCATTAGTCATGGCAGATGGATCAACATCTCCTCCACGATCAACCAATGCACTTGGGTATCCTGAAATCAATGCTCCTAAAGCAGTATCATAATCAGTTACAACCATTGGGTCACCGTTGTGAACAGCAATTCCCGCCCAGAAAGGACCGTAATCTTGCTCAAAGCGATCCATAAATACTGTACCACGTACACACCAAGGACACCATGTTCCTGTTCCTTCTTCTCCAACTACGATTTTACCTGCTGCTGGAACTACGGGATCGATTGCAATTGTAATAGCATCATCACTTGGATCATCGTCTGCACCTCCTCCGTTTTCGTTAGAAACAGTTGCAACAACGTTCATATTTCCAGAAACCAATGGAATAGCAGTTGTGAATGCTACATCCATTGAGCTAGTAGAAGCTAAGTTCTGTCCAGTTACGTTTTCTGTGTATTGGTTTCCGTTGTAATCAACAGTTACGTCGAAAGAAGTGATCGCGTTTGCTCCAGCGTTAACAACAGTTACGTTTGGCATTGCGTCAATTCCTACAATGTTACTTCCCATAGCGATACCTGAAACGGCGGCATTGTTAGCAGGAAGTGTATATGGTTGGTGATCAAAACTTACGTCATCAACGTAGAAATCACTCCCTTGAATTGGGAAGATATCCGCAGACGCAACAGTGTTCACTCCATTTGTCCATGTTCCGATTTCAACTCCATCAACATATGCTTTCCATAAGTTCAATGTCAAGTTAGCTTCAATTTTCACAGTAAACCAAGTCGCGGCAGTATAAGAACCAACAGCAAGGTTAGCGGTAATACCGTCATCGATGAAATAGTTCCTCCGTCAGCATTCAAGTTCAAGGCCCATGTTTGACCAATTGTTTGAGTTGCTTGGAAGTTGAAGTAAGCATTACCTCCAGCAGCAACATACATTGCATTTTCATACGTGAAAATTCCATCAGTATATTGTTGACCGAACTCAACAACCACATCTTGAGGTCCACCGTTAGCGCCTGTTGATGAGAAATGGATGGAATTTGCTCCTGAATTTGCTTGCGCATCTGTTACTTGAACATCTTCTGCTCCTCCTGTTGCACCAGACCAAGTTGTCCAGTATGTTGGTGAAACCGTACCCATGTAGTCCCCTACATTAAGAGCATCAAAGTTTTCACTCATAATCTGTGCTTGCGCTCCTAGTGACAATAGAACAGCAGAAACAGCTAAGGTAATTCTTTTCATAGTTCATTTATATAAGTCCGATTTTAAGATAAGCATATTATGCTGATACGTAACAGTCTGAAAAAGAACCTCGGAGTTATTCTTGAATTCTTATTATTTGATATATCGAAAATCTTGATTGTTTTTGATCTTTTTGAGAGAGTGAACAATTAAACGAATTGTATTTTCAACATCTTCTTTTCGACACATTTCCACCGTTGTATGCATATAACGAAGCGGAAGAGAGATCAACGCACTAGGCACTCCTTCATTGGAATATGCGAAAGCATCTGTATCTGTTCCTGTAGCACGTGAAGCGGCAGCACGTTGGAAAGGTATCTCATTCGCCTCGGCCTCACCAATGATCAATTTTAATAGATTGTTCTGAACGGCAGGACCGTAAGTTAAGACTGGGCCATCACCTGATTTCAAGTCTCCCTGAACAATTTTACTAATCTGAGGAGTATTTGTATCGTGACAAACATCCGTTACGATTGCTACGTCTGGCTTGATTTTCTGAGCGATCATTTGTGCTCCTCTCAACCCAACTTCTTCTTGAACGGCATTCACAATGTAAAGTCCGAATGGAAGTTCTACTTTGTCCTTTTTCAAAAGTCGAGCAACCTCAGCAATCATAAATCCACCCATTCTGTTATCCAATGCTCTTCCACAGTAACGGTTCTTATTGAGAGTAATGAATTCATCTTCAAATGTCACAACACAACCTACGTGCACTCCCATTTTCAGCACTTCCTCTTTTGTTGAACAACCACAATCTAAGCAGATGTTCTCCATACTTGGAGCTGGATCTTTTTTACCACGTGTATGAATTGCTGGCCATCCAAAAACGGCTTTCACAATTCCTTTATCAGTATGGATATTCACGCGTTTTGAAGGGGCGATCATGTGATCCGACCCTCCATTTCGTCGTAGGTAAACAAAACCATCTTTCGTGATGTAGTGTACAAACCAAGAAATCTCATCTGCGTGAGCTTCAATGACAACCTTGTATTTTGCCTTTGGGTTGATGACACCAACAACAGATCCGTAATTATCCGTGAAATACTCATCTATATATGGACGAATGTAATCCAACCACATTTTTTGCCCTCCAGATTCAAAACCTGTTGGAGATGGATTATTCAAATAATCTTCTAGAAATTGTTGTGATTGCTTGGTGATAATTTTTTTCATAGCTTCGATTTCGACTTTTCACGAAGCTAATCATTTTCGAACATTTATCTAGCCAAGGTGACGTTTCCTGTAATGATTGATTCTATGTCATCGACACAGGTTACTTTCAGATAATAATCGTATGTATCAGGATCAAGAGGTTTTCCTCGAAACTCACCATCCCATCCTTGAGATCGATCAAAGGATTCAAAGACCAATTCTCCCCAGCGATCATAAACTCGGAACACCATTTCTTTAATCAATGCACCTCTAACATACAGGACATCATTTTCCTGATCACCATTTGGAGTGAACATATTTGGTATGTAAATAAAAGGATCGCCACAAATGAATCCGAAAGTTTTCACGAAGGTTGTATCCGTTTTGGTACAAATTCCATCAGTTACACTCAAGGTATAAATCGTGGATTCTTCAATATAGGCATTCGTTGATTGAGCACTTGGATTTGTCAGTCCTTCTGCTGGTGACCAAGAATAAGCGTATCCGTTCGGTTCTCCAATCAGGGTAACATTTGACCCTTCCGCTACAAGGTATTCCGACGCACTTGCCTGAACAAGGCCTGTAGGAATATTCCCCACAAAGATCTCTATTGAATCTTCGACCACACAACCTGTGGCACTTGAAGCTGTAACATAGACAAACTGAGTACTAAATGGTTGAACGTTAATCGTACTTCCTGAATTGCTCCCTACAATCACGGAATCTGGCGCCCAGGCATACGTAAACGTGATTGCTGGGTTCGTGCTCGTTGCCGTCAATGTGGTGACATCACCAGCGCAAATAGAATCGGTGCCCGTAATCAATAAGGACGAACCAATGAAGTCGATGACGACACTGTCGACAAGAGAACAGCCGCTATTACTTGCTTCTACGTAGTAGGTTATCGGTCCTGAAGGAGTAATACTGAGGACTGAATCCAGAACCGAAGCATTCAAGGTATCCGTAAAATTGATATTTGTTGACCAAATGAAGTTATCGGCTGTACCATTCGTGTAAGCAGTCAAGTCTAGAGGAATAGGCTGACACAATTCTTGATCAACCGTGACATCGAGTTCTAAGGAATCGTAAACGTTTATCGTGATTTGTGCGGTATCTGTGAGAAGACAAATACTATCAGTTACAACCAAAAGAACTTCGTATACGCCAGCTGTGTCATAAGTAACGACCGGTTCAAATATAGTTGTACTTGTCGTTCCATCTCCAAAAATCCATTGGTACGAATCTGAATCAGTTGAAAAATTATCAAAGGTAACAGTGAATGGAGCGCAGCCTAAATTATTATCTACGGTGAACTCAGCATTAGGAATCAATTCGAAATCAAATTTGAATACGAGGTTGTTACAGTTCGTCGCTAAGTTTGAGTCTGAATGCGCCATTGGAGTTGTCGGGAAATCACTAAATCCACCACAACCACCACACACAGATTGATAAACCACTCCATTCTTGTCGAAGCGTGAAGTTCCACCATCTACATGTTCATTAGCAGAAGAGCCTCCAATGTATGAAGCATAAAGAGGATCGGGACCACCAAAATCCCATTCTATTACGAGCAGGTAAAAATCAAATCCGTTGGGAGCTACTCCTTGAAATGCATCAGGTGTTACTGGCATTCCTCCAAGCGGAGAAGATTGTAAGATGTTAGCGCCCCAACCTGAGATGTACATGTTTCCACAAATGTCAACGAGAAATGCCGCTGGTGAAATATTGATATTGGTTCCACCATTACCAAAAACGGTTGAGTTCAATGCATTCGTAAGCGTAGGATCTAGCTTTATTACAAATTGACTACTCCCCGGGTTAACGAAGCTAGAATTGATGACAGGAAATGTTCCTCCCGTGGATTGTCCTAAAACAAAGACGTTATCATTTCGATCGATCTCAACAAAGAAAGCTTGATCATAATTTACCGTACCTAGATAACTTCCGTTTGTTAAAACAGAGCCTGTCCCATTCAATTTCGCAATGAAACCATCTGTTTTACCTCCATTGTACGCTGCTTGCCAACCGCTCCCCATTCCAGGAAGGTTCGAAGAACATGTTCCCCCCGCAAACACAATATTAAAGGATGAATCTATTTTAACTGAATAGCATGCATCATTTTCAGATCCTCCGTAATAACTCGACCATTGCAAAGCACCCAAGTTAGAAGAAAGTTTAAAGATCACACCATCTTGTTTACCTGCGTTCGTTGCCTGAAAAGCGTTTGATACAGGAAAGTTCGTAGACCTTGTACATGAAGCGACCAAACAGTTCCCTAATGAATCAAGCATAATTTCTCCACGGAATTGATCTCCGTAGTTTGTTGTCAATGAATCGTAAGCAGCAACACTATTGTAAACCCCAGAAGAAATCTTGTAATTCACTCCATCATTTTCCGAACCTCCCATATAGGTTGATCCCAACAAATTCTGCCCATTCGAGCTGAATTTTGCGACATAAATATCTGTTCCATCATTGTGGAAATTGGTTCCATTGAAATTAATCGAGAGAGCTGTTCCTCCCCCAAACGTAGATTGGTATCCACCTTGAATCGGAAAATCGTTCGCGGAGGTCACACCATACAAATAAACATTATTGAATTTATCACATATCAAGCTGTGAGCCGTTTCTGTTCCAAATGTATCGTCTCCACCACCAATGAAGGTAGTCCAAATCATTGTTGTTCCATCCGCCGAATATTTTGAGATAAACGCATCGGTTGTTGTCACCCCAACATTCACAACAGTGAAATTCGATGTAACGTTATAGGCCAATGGATCAGGTGTTGGGTACGCATTCCCGTAAATAATTCCTGCTGAGTACGCGGTTGCATCATAACCATAAGTTGCAGTCATCCCGAAATTATCTGTCACCGAACCACAGTATGTTGCAAACACCAAAACAGGATCGATAATCAGTGGAGCGTAATCCTTGTATTCTCCAAGCTCAAATTCAACACGTTCATTTCTCAAAACGAACTGACAATCTACCTCAACAATTTTCCCATTGACAATCTGATAAGCATATGGCTTTTTCTCAATAACATCTCCTAGTTCAGTCGTTATGACTAGGTCTCCATCTTTTTCAATTTTGACAGATTTCTGACCAACGTATTCCAAGGAAATTTTTGATGGATCGACTCCCGCAGCAACATGGAACTCGTATTTCAACTCCTCATGCTGCTCTATCAACTTTAAGTCAATTCCATCGTAGAAATTCTCGAGGGTAGCTTCTCCATATCCATGAATATCTGCAGTCCATTTTGACTCTTCATTACCTATAAAATAATTGTAATAGGTTTTGGTCGGATGTTCTTTCTTGATGGAAGTAACCTTATTCGCCCCAGGGAAATTTAAGTGCAACAAGGTTTGATTGAAGGTTGATACGTCTTCTCCATCTGTGGGATTGGCATGATACGCCTGTAAGCGAGAAAAATCTTGTAAATGAAACATCATTTTGCCTTGCTCAACCCACAAATTTCCTCCTTGGAATTTCGTTTTGAAAAGCACGTTTTCATCCCACTGTCCCTTGTTCTCAACGAATGAATGATGAATCGAGTGATGATGGTGCACTTCCTGCGCGTTTCCGAAAAACGAAATCAGTAGTAAACAAAAAAGGAAGTGAATATTTTTTCTCATCGTGCAAAAGCTGTCTCCAAGATATTAATTAAACCTAAGACGACAAAAAACGGGTTGAAGTTTCATGAAAACTGTACTTTTGATAAGATCGACAATTATGGAAAATCGGATAACATCTTTATTTAAAATTGAGTACCCAATCATTCAAGCTGGAATGATCTGGTGTTCAGGATGGGAACTCGCTTCAGCGGTTTCAAACGCAGGTGGATTGGGAATTATAGGTTCGGGATCAATGTATCCAGAAGTACTCGACGAACATGTCCAAAAATGCAAAGCTGCAACGGACAAACCTTTCGCTGTGAATTTGCCAATGCTCTACCCAGATATTGACAAGCACATTGAAACAATTATCAAGCATAAAGTTCCAATCGTTTTTACCTCTGCGGGAAATCCAAAAACATGGACACAGCATTTGAAAGATCACGGAATCACGGTTGTTCATGTTGTTTCCAGTTTGAAATTTGCTTTGAAGGCTCAAGCCGCAGGAGTTGATGCTGTTGTCGCCGAAGGTTTTGAAGCAGGAGGACACAATGGTCGAGATGAAACAACAACGCTTTGTCTCATCCCAATGGTTGCGAAGGAAATAGAAATTCCATTAATCGCCGCTGGAGGAATTGGAACAGGACGAACAATGTTGGCTGCCATGAATCTTGGTGCGGACGCCGTTCAAATCGGAAGTCGCTTTGTTGCTTCGCTTGAGTCCAGTGCACACGAAAATTTCAAGAAAACAGTTGTCGAAGCAAAGGAAGGCGATACCCAACTCACCCTCAAAGAATTGACCCCCGTTCGATTGGTCAAAAATCCATTTTACAAACAAGTTCATGATGCCTATGAAAATGGTGCGTCTCCTGAAGAACTTAAAACTCTCTTAGGTCGAGGGCGTGCTAAAAAAGGTATGTTCGAAGGTGACCTTAACGAAGGTGAATTGGAAATTGGGCAAATATCAGGCATTATTGATACAATCTTACCTGCAAAAGAAATAGTAGCAGAAATACTTTCAGAATACTCATCGGCACTGCAAGAACAAAGCAGTCCAAAATTCAACTTTTAATGATTCAATTTGATCGATTTAAACTCGATAATGGATTAACTGTCCTATTCCATAAGGACACAACGACACCCATGGCGGTTGTCAACATTTTGTACAATGTTGGTGCACGTGATGAGTCCGAGGACAAAACAGGGTTCGCTCACCTATTCGAACATTTGATGTTTGGTGGATCTGTGAATATCCCAGAATTTGACACTCCGCTTCAATTAGCAGGTGGAGAGAACAACGCATTTACTTCCAATGACATCACGAATTATTACGATGTCTTGCCTGTTAAGAATATTGAGACTGCGTTGTGGTTAGAAAGTGACCGAATGCTTTCACTTGCCTTCACTCCAAAAAGTTTGGAAGTCCAAAGATCAGTTGTAATTGAAGAATTCAAACAACGCTACTTGAATCAACCTTACGGAGATGTTTGGTTGGAACTTCGTCCTGAGGTGTACAAAGTTCACCCATACAAATGGGCAACTATTGGCAAGGAAATCAAGCACATTGAAGAAGCAACAATGGAAGATGTGAAAGGCTTCTTCAATAAATTCTATCACCCTGCAAATGCGATAATGTGCATCGGCGGTAACATGGAATTGGAAGAAGTGAAGCGTCTTGTTGCTAAATGGTTTGCTGATATTCCCGCTGGAGAAATTAACCAGAGAGATTTGCCACAGGAGCCAAAACAAACAGAATTCCGCGAGAAAACAATTGAACGAGCAGTTCCGACTGATGCATTTTATTATTCCTTCAGAATGGAGGATCGATTGCATCCAGACTATCTTGTTTACGATACATTGTCTGATATTTTAGGTCGTGATAAGTCCTCGCGACTGTATAAATCATTGAAAAAAGATCAGGGATTGGTTTCGAATATCAATGCTTATGTGACTGGATCAATTGACAGTGGATTGCTCATTATTTCTGGAAAACTGAATGACGGAATCACATTCGAACAACTCGACGAAGCTTTCTGGAAAGAGATGGACAAATTGTTAGAGGCTAAAGTTTCAGATGATGAATTGAACCGAATCATGATCAAAATTCGAACTTCAAATGAATTTCAGAATCAAGCTGTACTCAATCGAGCGATGGCTTTATGTATGAATGAATTGTTGGGAGATGCTGACATGATCAATCACGAATCAGAAAAATACGCAGCGATTACTGCAGAAGACTTGCAACGAGTTGCGTCTTCAACCTTGATAAAAACGAATTGCACACTGTTAAACGTAAAAGCGAGCCATGCCGAATAGAAATGAACAACCCGAATTGGTGGCGATCGAAGCGATTGACTTTGTAGCGCCAAAAAAATACGATCTTTCCTCTACAGTTCCTTTGTACCACATGAAGGAAGTTCAGAACGAAACTTCTCGTTTTGATCTATATTTCGATGCAGGAAATTGCCGAGGAGAAAAAGGAATTCCAGGATTCACAAATGGATTACTTCTTTCAGGGACTCCAACGAAAACATCTGTTCAAATTCAAGAAGAGATCAATTCCCTTGGAGGATTTTTGGAATCCGGTGTAGCTGTGGAAAACGCTGCAGTTTCGATGTACTGTTTACGTGAAAACCTCAGAGGTATTCTCAATACAATACTTGATGCCATTCAAAACGTCGACTTCAAGGAAGATGAAATCAATGAGCTTTGCGCTGATCGCAAGCAAAAATGGAGAATCAATCAAGAAAAGGTTGCCACAAAAGCACAACAAGAATTCCGATCGAAACTCTTCGCCAGTAATGATCGTTTGCGATTACTTTGGAAGAAAAAGATTTCGATAAC
>CAJQOB010000311.1 GCA_905479845.1 uncultured Flavobacteriales bacterium | reverse complement strand
GGTTTCTCAGCACTTTTAGGTTGAAGATCAACTTCTTCCTCAACCTCAATCGGTTCAGGAATTACGCGCTCGATTTCAGCATATGAAAGAAGGGAATCAGCGTTAAATTGAACTGTAGACCAATCGATTCCATATTCAGATGGATTGTTGTCATCAAGGAGTTTCTGATAACGGATTTGTGACATTCGAACGTGCTCCCCATGATCATCTTCCATTCGAAGCGCCCGTCGGTCTAGGTTTACACCAATATATTGTCGAAGCATGTATTTTGCTTCTTCGATTTTCGGATCAACGATTTCGTCAGCCGCTTTGTAATAATACTTGGCAATTTCATAGGATGCTTTAGCAAATTCAATGGATTTTTGGTTTGAGTAGCAATCACCCAAATCAATAAGTAGGCTCGCCATAATGGGGTCCGACCCTTTACAAAATGGAAAGCGCTCTCTAATTTGAATCATCAGTTGATCACTTATTTTCCCACTCATTTTTTGTTCGTTGCTTAAGTTGAGTACGGTCATACTATCTAGGTAAGACGGATTCTTTTCCAGCTCCAGTTTTGCTTCCAACAATTTCACATGAACCCATTCACTTCCTCCATGAGAATCAGGGTTCAATTCAATTCCGCGTTTGATATATTCCAAGGCCTTCTCATTATTCCCAGAAAGCTCGTAAGCGGTTCCCAAGTTCGCTGCGATCTGATAATCGTTTGGATGTTTCAGGGATAGTTGTTCCAAAATATCGAGAGCAACCGCCGTTTTTCCCGCTTTCAACAAAAGGACTGCATAATCAGAAAGGAGTTTGTAATCCTTACTCGTTTCAAGCTTGAGTTGAAGTTTTCGCAGGTTTTTCTCTAATCGGATTGTATTGAAGTTCGTGTTGAATGCGCGTCGCAGACCTTCACCATCATGAAAGTGTCCGCTGTTATCAATAGAATAGTAATAATTAAGGCAGGCGTAGCTTGCTGTTACATTGAAAAGTAGAACGAAAATGAAAAGGGTTTTCTTCATATTATTTGGTGTGACAAAGTATGTGACATCAAGTTAAGAACAATTGTGTAATGTGGAAAAACCGGATAGTAACAAAAAAAGCAGCCTGAGAGCTGCTTTCAATATTTTGTATGAGAAATCTATTCGCACATTTGCGTGTATTCGTAGATGTGTGTTTCAAGATCAGACCATTTGATGCTGTCACCATATTTTGCCATGAACTCATCACAGTCTCCAAAGAGCAATGCAAACTGTTCTTTATAATTCTTTTTCTCAAGTTTAAAAGCAGGATCAGTAGAACCAACTTTGTGCACGTAGTATGATTTATCCAAACCTCCAACAACGTTTACACCACCAACGGACACACCCATTGTCTCCTTTGCGAAAGGATCGTAGAAAACTTTGATTTTACTTGAAAAAGATGCGTTCAGCATTTGCAACATCAGGTCTTCTGTTTTCTTTTTCTTGATTTGCGTTGTCATTTTCTCGAAGTACACATATCCGTCTCCCATTAAGGTAGAGTCCATGTTAGATGGGGCATCCCATTTATTGACATCGTATACTCGATCAAGAGCAGCCCCCATTTTAGCTAAGTTACTTGGTGGGATGTACATGAATTTGATTTGAGCTGGATCAATTTTGATTTTGCCTCCGCTCTCACTTTTCATTTTTACTGTTTCAATTTGACCTTTCGCTCTCTTGAACCCTCCAAGAAGTCCTTCATTAACTGTGCCATCTTCCATGTGGAGATAGCTAGTTTTTTTCTTTGAAAATCCATCTAAAGGAACGGCAAATGATTGAGCGCTAGCACCAAAACTTATAGTTGCGACAGCTACAGCGAATAATAATCTTTTCATAAATAATTGTTTTCTCGAAAGATAGCTTAAAATTCTAAAAATCACACTCTTGTTCCATCTTTGAAAAGAGCTGATCGAATTGACCTGAATAGTATTCGCTAGGTGTATGATAAATAAGGTGATTCACATGATTCCACCAGCCAAACATCATCACGGTTAATCGGGCGTACTGCAGTTTCTGCGGAGAGTTGAACTGTTCCTCAAATTCCGCTTGAATTCTTTCGGGATAAGCATTCTTGGATTTTTTAATTCGAACAACTTCTTGCCAAGCTTCAATAAGAGTGTCACCTCCTTTTATCAAACCATTTCGAAACAAATTCACTTGCTCATCTTCCGTTTCAAAACTCATTAGTGTGTCTGGATTCTCATACGCGATGATCGTCAACATTTTTACATTACACGTTTCATTGAGCTCTCGAATTCTACTTTCCTTCAATCGAACCAGGTTTTCCGTAGTAGCGAATTCCAAAGTCTCAAGATCGTTTAATTTGGTAGCGCATTCTTCTTTAAGTGCATCGAGATCTAATTCATCAACATCTTCCAACTCCCAAGCCGTGCTATTTGTCTCGATGTAAGACGGAAAAATGAGCTTGTCCAGTGTGTTTTGAATCTCCTCCTCGCTGATTTTCTTTGGATTGTACTTTCCAGTATAACTGCACATTTCGTCGGAATACATGAAAGTACTCTTTGCGCATGATACAGACATGATGGACAGGACGCAAGCTATGAATAATAATCTCATTGCCTTAAAGATACGGAATAGATAAGAACGGTGATTGTTGTTAAATTTCCGCAACGAAATCAGCAAAAACTTTTTTGTGAAGCTCTAAATCCAAGTCTGGAGAAAGTGCCACACGAGCGATGTAATCTTTATCTCCCTCTTTGGTCGTACCCTGAGTAGATGTTGCTGGAATTGTCCAATAACACCCCTTCAATTGGCCGTAACTCACACAGTATTTACTTTCCTTCGGAATTTTGGTAATCATCAAATTGATCAACTTATGGTTGAGCGCTCTTTTGTATGTTTCTCTTTCTTCGTCCGTATTTCCTTTTGTTGGCAAATCCAAAGAAAAAACAGAAGGTGTGAATCCTTGTTGAGCCAACTCTTCCGATACAAAGTTGATTTTGGCATCTGGTAACTGCTCCTGAATGAAATTCACAAATTCACGTGTGTTTTTGTATGCATCAGCGATTCGATCATTCATTGAAGTGATTTGAGCCGCTAAGATTTCATATTGCAAATCACTTGCTTCGTTATCACACAACAACAAATGCTGTTCGATCGTGTCCATCAGCGTTCCACACTTCGTGTTTCCAACAGCATAACCAGCAGTACATTTTCCACCACTTGGGAATTTCGATCCGCTTGCGTATACAATTGTTCGAACCGACGATAATATTTCACCGTCTCCCAGGAAGTGAACATTCGGACAAAACGTTTGATCCAGAATGAAGACAGGATCAATTGCTTTTTGACCGTTTTCCGTCAAACGTTCTTTGCTCAATGCTGCTTTTAAATCCTCTAGATTTGGAACTTCCACACGTGGGTTTGTTGGAATTTCAGCAATGATATATGGAATAGCATCTTGTTTAGCTATTTCAGCAAGAACGATATCAACGCTTTGCACCATATCGTTACCTCCGTCAACAGGTAGGTCCATCACTTCTACATTGTCAAGTGTTGCAGCGACACGTCGCGCCTGATCATTTGTTCCTCCGTAACAGTTTGGTGGGACAACAAATTTGACTGCCTTTTTTGGGTGATTGACTGATGCGTAATCGATCAAGCCCATCATGATCGCATATTGCACGGACAGTCCACTTGATCCTGCAATCACTTTGGTGTTTGTACCAGTAATTTCATTAATAGAATGGAGGAAACTCGCTTTATTCTTTTCTCTAGTGTCTTTTGCCTGAATAATCGGTTTTCCCACTAGAATATTCAGCGATGCAATACAATTAATAGGAGTCATTGCCACTGTTTCCCGTCTTCTGAAATGTTGAATGGCTGAAACGTATTCCGTGTTTTGTTTTTTCTGAATGGAAAGAATGCTTCCGTATAATTCGTTGATATTTATGAAGAAATCGATGTTGGGATTCGCCGAAGCAGTGAACTCAAATTCTTTATCACTTCCCTCTTGCGACAGGAAAATTGTACTCCCATCAAATGATGGAATATCGCTAGGTGAATCAACGGCATTCAATTCAAATTGAAAACCATAAACCCGCTTCACCGTATCAGCATCAAAGCTTGAGGGCAAGGAGTCAATATATACTATCTGCGTTGATTTGTTCTTCAATAAATTAGCTCGCAGGACAGCTAAAATTGGAGCTGTTTTAGAATCAAAACTAATGACGTTTTCGTAGGGGAGTTCATTCATTTTGGCTACGCCCCATTCTAGAACACATGAAAGTGGATGCCCCAAACGAATGTAATCGTAGGCCGTTGGTAATTCGCTCAATGTTGAGGCGTCAGAGTTGTTGCTCTTGTACAAAGCCTCAAACTGTTCAATGAATTCAGTTTTGGCTAGTTTTTCATTGTAAATATCAAGTCGATGGGTTGTTAAATTGAACCAATCAGCGGGCATATTTTCTAGCACATCTTTGATATAATTAAGCATTTTATTGTCTTCCATGATATTGATCGTTGTAACGGGCGACAAGATACACACTTCGCTTTATTTTTGAAGTGTCGCTCGACGATTAATTGCATTAATCGTCTTCAGGAAGATCATCGAATTCATCACGTTTTTTCTCGAACCACTCACCCATTTCGCCCGCTTCGCGTATAGCTTTCATTTCTTCCATTGCATCAAGGTGAGGTTTATCCCCTTTTTTGAACATTTCGATTCCGTGTTTCATGCTCATGTCTGCTATTTCTTCGAACGTTTCTGCTTGAAACTCCATTCCACAGGCTCCGCCCAGTTCTTCGCAAGTCATTGTTTTCATGGTTGTCTTTTTTTCAATGTACGAAAATCCTGACGTTGTAGTTTAGACGTGTATATAAAGTCTAGCCAATTGTTTTATATACGAATGGCGCTGTTACCATTCACTTATTTTTGATTATACGTAAAATCAACCTTATGAAATCACTGATACTTTCTTCAATTCTATTGCTAACAGCGTGCGTAAATGCTCAAATCCTAGATGATGTTTGGGAGCTGTCTGAATTAAATGATCCGAATTACACCGATGCGTATCCTTATCTAACAGATGACGGTCTGCGCATATATTTTACCAGTAATGATGGCATGGGAAATAACTTGTTTTTTTCATCACGACCTGATTTGGATACTGACTTTGCGTCAAAACAACTACTAGATAGCACCTTGTTTTCTAATATTCTTAGTTCTTGGTTAACGCCTGATGAATTGGAAATGTATTTTACAAATTATATAGGCTTGTTTCATGTGACGCGCCCAACAACAACATCTCCTTTCGGTACCGTAACAGAAATTACCTTGGTAGGAGGAAACACGGCGTTCATTTCTGGTCCTTCTCTTGCTCCTGGGGGCGATGAGCTTTACTTGTATAATGGCGATGGGTTATTGGAGTTTGAGTATACTAATGACACGACTTATACTTTTGTCTCAGAAGTGCTGCCACCACTTGGTTATGGAGGTGGTGTAGGGCAATTGTCCAAGGATGGATTAGAATTGTATTGGAGTCTCAATCTAATTGGGTCGGATTTGCATTCCTTGTTTATTGCGGAGCGATCTTCGCTTGGTACAAGCTTTTCAAACCCTGTTCAGATGAATTCACTGATCAATGTCGCGAACATCAATAATTCTCAACCTTCCTACGCCACAGCGGCAAATGCTCTGGTTTGGGTACGCAACGACTTACCTCTTTGGGAGGGGAATCAATTGTACGTTGCACAGGCTTCGGAAGTTTCTGTTGTTGAGCTGGGCCCTGAATCGAAGGAACTTGTTAAAATTGTTGATTTATTGGGGCGTGAAACGAACTATGTTCCGGGTGTTGTTTTGATTTACGTTTATTCCGACGGGAGTACAGAGAAGCGGTTTGGGATGGAGTAGGAGCTGTTCTTTAGATTATTTACCTCTGCTTTTATTTGACAAACTAGAAGCGAAGAACACCAAGCTACCAACAAGAAATATAATGTTCACAGTTCTTGAAAAGGGAGAGATTATTGAAAATTTTGTGTTTCCGTCTGAAAAATCCCTCATTCATTTTGCAGGTTTAATTCGATTTTCAAATTTAATATATAATTGATTATAGATTTGGGGCCATCCCATTCTTGATTTTTGCCATTTTTTCTTGATT
>CAJQOB010000310.1 GCA_905479845.1 uncultured Flavobacteriales bacterium | reverse complement strand
GTTCAGCGATTGTAATTAAAGGTCACGTAAACGGGTCACAATACAAAACATCATTCTTGGAGCAAGGATCTCCTTCGAGAACTAGTTCTATCGGTGGATTTGATCTTGGATTTGATTTTACCTACTTCCTTGCGAACGAAGGAGAATTGAACTACGGAATTAATTTAAGTATTGATCCAAATCAAACATACCACTTTTCAGGAGGAACAAATCCCCTTGATAGGTTGTCACACCTTCGCAGATATAACCAAGTTGTGAGTAGTTTTCCTTTGTGAAATCGTAAGGGTACATTTCAATCGGTCTGATTGCCTTCACATTCCAAGTATGATAGAGTTCATGAGAGCTTACCCCAAGTAATTCTGAGTAATACTCCTCGAAAACCGCGTATGACGGGCCAAGAAACACAACTGTAGATTTCTGGTGTTCTACTCCATGATATCCTTTGTATGGTACAATTTGATTCAAGAAGTGGTATTCCTTCACGGGAAACTCTGTGAACTTTTCAATTTGTGAAATCGTGAATGCTTTGAAATCTTTAATCAAACGATCCCAATCCGGCTTTACTTCTCCGTTGAACCAAACGTAGAAAGTCGTTCCTCCTACTTCATATGTACGGTGTTGAAGACCTCCCGATGCAATAAATGGTGTATCCAATAACTCTTCAGAATTTGAAACAGTCCACTTCTCTCCTGCTTTTGTCATTGAAGATGCCACTTCCCATGCCTCTGGAATGTTCAGTGTAATTTCAACTTCTTCATGATATGTCTCTTCCGTAAATACACAGCAATTCACTGGATTAACATAGAGCTGCGTTTCATCCAAGAAAGTAGACCCTCCATTTAGTTCCGTGGCATAGTAATTATACTCAACCCGAATTGTATCCGTTTTCGATGAATCAATCGACCATCGATCTTTGGTCACCTTCTCAACGGAAACCAATTGATTGTTTGAATCAAACACTTTAAAATTACGTACGTTTTTCGCGAAGTTTCCAAGTTCATACCGTCCAGGTCTCCAGGCTGGGAGTTGGACAAACGTTTCATCTTTGGATGAAGAAAATGTTGCTGTGATATGAATGTATTGTTGATTGGAATTTGCGCTATCGAAAGTAAATTTAACCATTGAAGATCGTTTTTTGTAAAGTTAACAATTGCATTGTTTTGTTGAGATACTCATAAAGAATCTGGTAAAAAATATGGGACTCAAAGTCCCATGTTTTGTAAACATGTACCATTTTTTTTATTTTTGGTACATATTAAATAATATGGGACACGGAGCACCACATCCAGAATTGACGAACTTACCTCTTCCGAAAGAGAAGTTTGAAACCATTGCCATCCTCAAACAGGCATCGATTTCTGCTGGTTTACTCGGAGAAATGAAAGGAATCGCACAAACACTGCCAAATCAAGCGATGTTGGTAAACGCAATCGTGCTCCAAGAAGCCAAGGATAGCTCCGAAATTGAAAACATCATCACCACACAGGATGAGCTCTATCAGGCAATGACCTCCGAAAAAAAGAACTTACCTGCCTCCACAAAAGAAGTGATCAATTATCGAGAAGCGATTTTTAAA
Source organism: uncultured Flavobacteriales bacterium (assembly GCA_905479845.1). Classification (GTDB taxonomy): domain Bacteria; phylum Bacteroidota; class Bacteroidia; order Flavobacteriales_D; family Crocinitomicaceae; genus UBA4466. The sequence continues at coordinate 2,325 of CAJQOB010000310.1, read as the reverse complement.
GGCTTCAACATTATTCAGAAGAATGGAATCCTCAAATTGAAAGACCTGCTTCATTTGCAAGAAATGATCGTTGAAAATGACGCAGGTATAAGAAGTATTCCTGGAACTGTACTCCGAAATGACAAAACAGGTGAAGTTGTGTACACTCCTCCTCAGGACAAAAAGGAAATACAAGACCTACTTGCAAATTTCCTTGATCACTTTAATAGAACCGATACTGACACTTCCCCCCTTGTCAATCTCGCTATTTTGCACCACCAATTTGAAAGTATCCACCCATTTTACGACGGGAACGGAAGAACAGGAAGGATTTTGAATATTCTCTACCTGATCATGAACCAACAATTGGATTTGCCCATTTTATACTTGAGTTCATTCATAATAGATCACAAAGAGGACTACCATCGATTACTCAACAAAACCAATGCGCACACGACTTGGGAAGATTGGATCATCTTTATGTTAAAGGCGGTTGAGGAAACTGCTCGAAATACAATCCAGAAGATTTCCAATATTGGTGATTTATTGGAGGAAACGATTCACTTCACTAGGGAAAATGCTCCCAAAATTTATCGGAAAGAACTAATTGAGCTTTTATTTGAACAACCTTATTCAAAAATCGACTTTGTGACCCAACGCATTGGACTGGAGCGAAAAGCTGCTGCGCGTCACTTAAAGAAAATGAAAGAAATTGGGGTTTTGGAATCGATTAAGGTTGGACGAGAAACTATTTATATTAATCGGAAGTTATTGGAGGTGTTAAAATGAACAAAGAATATCAATTTACATTCAACAAAGTTCATTATAGAGAAAAAATGGAGCTTTTGTCCTATTTATCTCAAAAACCAAACTGTTGGTGGTCACATACCGGCAGTTTTGGCTGCTAATTGGACATATCATCCTAATATTACTACCAATTCTATACGTTGTCATGCTCTTTTAACTAGCCCATTTTGACGTGAAGATTAATGCAATTTCGGAAGAGGCAATCGGTCAACAAAATCTGACGTGGACGTTTTTTGAAACAAGGTATCTTGCAAGCGTTTCTTTTTCTTTAGATAAAAGGAAGCGATTATGAAGTCATTTGACGAAACTAAAGAATCATCCTCTTTGAGATCAAACTCATAATTCCAATATTCGGTGGTATCCACTATATTAGCACCTTCATCATCCCAACGATAACTATAACTTACAGCATACTTACTTGTGAACTTAGATCCATCACTTGGAAACTCAATTTCCACCTCATCAAAATCGATCGGCGTGTTATAGGAAGAGTCATAAATAGAGATTGAACACACCCCTTCATCCGACCAACCAAGGTGAATATCTGAGTGATACTGTTCATTGTATCCACTATAGCTTACGTATTCGTGTGTACTAAAATCACACGAAGCAACGAACAACAGAATGAAAAACAAACTTAGTATGTTCAGCTTGCTGCTCATCTTCGTTTCTAAGCGTAAAAACCTTCCTGCAACTGTGCAATCTTCGAATCTTTCAAGTAATCTTCGTAAGGCATCATCTTATCAATCATTCCTGATGGAGTAATTTCAATAATTCGATTCGCAACCGTGTTCACCAACTCCTGGTCATGTGAAGTAAACAACATTGTTCCTTGGAATTCTTTCATTCCTGTATTGAGCGCAGTAATTGATTCCAGATCAAGGTGATTTGTTGGTTCATCCATAACGAGTAAATTCGCTTTCGCTAACATCATTTTAGACAACATACAACGCACTTTTTCACCTCCAGAAAGAACATTTGCCGTTTTCAAGGCTTCTTCTCCTGTAAATAGCATTCGCCCTAGGAAGGTTCTTAAATAAACTTCTTCTCGCTCCTCATCGGTGTGTACATATTGACGCAACCAATCGATCAATTGTAATTTCTCTTCAAAGAATTCATGATTCTCATTTGGCAAGTAAGCCGTCGAGATTGTAGTTCCAAAGCTAAATTCTCCCGAATCCGCCTGAGCGTGCCCATTAAGAACCTCGAAGAATTTTGTTGTTGCCATTGAGTTTCGAGAAATGAATGCAATTTTGTCTCCTTTATTCACTGTAAACGAAACACCTTTAAACAATACTCCGTCTGCATTTGAGCCAGACAGATTATCTACGTTCAAGATCTGGTTTCCAGCATCGCGTTCTTGGTGGAAAGTAATTCCTGGGTATTTTCTACTTGATGGCTTGATTGTTTCCAAATCAAGGTTATCGAGCATCTTTCTACGACTTGTCGCTTGCTTTGATTTCGATGCGTTTGCCGAGAAACGAGCGATGAAATCCTGAAGATCTTTCTTCTTCTCTTCCGCTTTCTTGTTTTTATCAG
>CAJQOB010000309.1 GCA_905479845.1 uncultured Flavobacteriales bacterium | reverse complement strand
ATTGATAGTGAATAAGCCTTTTAAATCATATAGGTTTCTAGTTTCACTTAATCCAAAAAATAAATTGACTGATAAGATTAAAATTTTGGGATTGTCCGTTTTATCAAAAATGCGCGGAGTTCTTAAGTTGCAATCGAAGGGTGAGAAGTTTGAAATACGCTCAGCTATTGATCAAGAATTAGACGTAATGGATTTAATCCTTGAAAACCTTAGCAACGAGTCACTTTTTGCAATAAAACAGGATGTTGAATTTCAAAAATGGAGACTTTACGAAAATCCTAACTACCATAAGGTACATGCTTATTCAGTCTTTAAGAATGATGAATTGAAAGCGCAAATTGTTTTTAATTCAGATCGTAATGGAGTAGCCTATAATTGCCAATCATTATTTGCGAGCGGCTTAAGTGTAGCGGATAAAGTTTCAATCCTTAAATCAGTAACCAAGAAACTTTTCAAAGAAGGAGTGATTCTAGTGAGAAATTGGCATTTTGACACAAACAATTTGAATCTTTCGGAAAGTGAGGTCTACGAGTTGGCGGGTTATACAGTTCTTGATAGAGGGATAGGGTTCGTTTGGAAAGTAATCGGGCAAGAACAATTAAATGCTAGCGACTTCTATTTGTCGAGAATTGCAACCCAAGGAATCACCTAACTCACTACCTGACTGTCTATACCACAGTATGGGTTATTTCCCTTTAAAAAGGGTAAGGGTAAGCGTTGATAATGAAACGATAATCATCCCTAGTAATAGGATAGTGTAAATTGATGCCTCAGATGCACCTGTAAAAACACATACCGAAATTGATACGGATATAAGTCCAATTCCCAATTGAATAAACTTCGACCATTTTGAACTTGACTTGACAACTAACATCAAAGTTGTTCCGATCAAAATAGGGAGGAGTCCAAGTGTGTATTTTCCTAGAATCAATAGTTCAGTTGAGTTTAGCCAAGTATATGTAGATAAAGAGATTACAACTACTCCGACAAGAGTAGTTGCTAATTCGATTTTTTGTTGAACCCCAATTGAAATTCTAAGACATATAAACACTGTAAGAAGTGTAAGAAAGTAGATGAAGTTTAGCGAAGCGCTAACAAGATTTCCTGATTCAGAAATCAATTCAAATAAGGGCCATCCACATAAGAGAAACGTAATTATTGTAAGAATTGAAATAATTAATTTGAACCTTTTCATGATCTCGAAATTAAGAATACATCAGCAATAAAAAAAGACGTCTTCCCATTACTGTCGGAAAGACGTCTTTGTGTAACTTTTAAACAATGGCTCAGTCAAGAATGACTTCTTCCTCTTCATTTATAGGCTTTCTGAAGACTATTTGATCGTCGAAAATGTCCATTACCACATTTTGAGATGCGTCAATTTTATCTCCAAGCAGGGCTTTCGATAATTCGTTCATCACCTGCTTTTGAATCACTCTTTTTACTGGTCTTGCTCCAAAAAACGGGTCGTAACCAGCTTCAGCAATCCAGTCTAGGGCTTCATCCTTAACTATCAAGTTAATTCCTTGGTTTGCCAGTCGATTCTGAAGTCCTTCAACTTGTAACATAACGATTTCTCGAATGTTTTGTTTTGTGAGTGGTAAAAATAGTATTGTTTCATCTATTCTGTTCAAGAATTCCGGACGAATCGATTGTTTCAACAGCTCCATGACTTCATATTCTGCTTTTTCAGCTGCGCGCTCAAATTCTGCTTCTGCGATACCTTCAAATTTTTCATGAATCAAGCTAGATCCCATGTTCGATGTCATGATGATGATCGTGTTCTTAAAGTTCACTGTGCGTCCTTTATTGTCTGTCAAGATTCCGTCATCCAATACTTGAAGTAGAACATTGAAAACATCAGGGTGCGCCTTTTCGATTTCATCGAATAAAATGATCGAGTAGGGACGTCTTCGAACGGCTTCAGTTAACTGTCCGCCTTCGTCATAGCCGACATAACCTGGAGGCGAACCTACCAATCTGCTAACGGAGTGCTTTTCTTGGTACTCACTCATGTCAATTCTCGTCATCGCGTTTTCATCGTTGAACAGATAATCCGCAAGTGTTTTCGCTAATTCTGTTTTCCCAACTCCTGTCGTTCCTAAGAAAATGAAGGATCCAATTGGTCGTTTTGCGTCTTGCAACCCAGCTCTTGATCTTCTCACAGCATCAGAAAGTGCTCCAATTGCTTCATGTTGTCCAACGACGCGCTTTGAAAGCTCTCCTTCCAATTTGAGGAGTTTCGATTTCTCTCCCTCTAGCATTTTATTTACAGGAATTCCTGTCCATTTCGAAACGACGTCTGCGATTTCTTCAGCGTCAACTTCTTCTTTGATCATTTTGGTGTTAGCCTGAATTGAAAGAAGTTCTTGCTTTGTTTCCTCTAATTTTTCTTCAGCACCTTTGATTTTTCCGTAGCGAATCTCTGCCACTTTACCATAATCTCCTGAGCGCTCAGCCTGATCTGCTTCAAGTTTTAAATTTTCAATGTCCTTCTTGATTGTTTGAATCGTGTCGACAATATTTCTCTCTGATTGCCATTTAGCCTTAAAGGCATCACGTTTTTCAGATAGCTCAGACAATTCTTTATCAATAGCCTTTACTTTCTCAGTATCATTTTCACGCTTGATCGCTTCTTTTTCAATCTCAAGCTGCATAATGCGTCTTTCAAGCTCGTCCAGTTCTTCTGGTTTTGAGTTGATTTCCATGCGCAATTTAGATGCTGCTTCGTCAATTAAATCAATTGCCTTATCTGGAAGTTGTCGTTCGGTAATGTAACGTTGAGAGAGCTCTACGGCTGAGATAATTGCCTCATCTTTGATCAATACTTTGTGGTGATTTTCGTATTTCTCTTTGATTCCACGTAAAATCGAAACTGCGTCTTCTGTTGTTGGTTCGTCCACCAATACTTTTTGGAATCGTCGAACCAATGCTTTGTCTTTCTCAAAGTACTTTTGATACTCGTTCAAAGTAGTTGCTCCAACGGCTCTCAGTTCACCTCTTGCCAGCGCTGGCTTCAAAATGTTTGCTGCATCCATTGCACCTTCGCCACCGCTTCCCGCGCCAACTAGTGTGTGAATTTCATCAATAAAGAGAATGATTTCTCCATCGGCATTTACAACTTCTTTGATAACCGATTTTAAGCGCTCTTCGAATTCACCTTTGTACTTTGCTCCAGCGATAAGTGCACCCATATCGAGAGAGTACACAATTTTACTCTTCAAGTTTTCCGGAACATCACCTTCAATGATTCGATGCGCAATTCCCTCACCAATCGCTGTTTTACCAACTCCAGGTTCACCAATTAGTATGGGGTTATTCTTTGTTCTACGTGTAAGAATCTGAAGAACTCTACGAATTTCATCGTCACGACCAATAACAGGGTCAAGTTTTCCTGTTTTGGCCATCTCATTCAAGTTCTTCGCAAACTTTTCTAAAGATTTGTACGTTCCCTCTGGACTATTTGAAGTCACTGAGTCGCCATTCCTTAAATTCATAATGCTTTCTTTTATTCTTTTTCGTGTAATTCCGTTATCCTTTAATAATTCACCAATTGATTCTGTTGAATAGGTGAGGGCATAGAAGAGAATCTCCACCGCCACGTACTCATCATTAAATTGCTTCATTTCATTGAACGCATAGTTCAGCACCTTGTTCGAGTGGTTCGACATATGCAATTGTCCACCTGTAACCCGTGGATAGGACTCAATGATTTTCGAAGTAGCCATTTCCAATGGTCCTTGATTCACATTCAAATCCTTTAATATATAAGGTATGACATCTTTGTCTACCTCGAACATTCCTTTTAGGATGTGTCCTGGTTCAATTGTTTGGTTGGATGATTCAACGGCAAGATTCTGTGCTTTCTGCAGAACTTCCTGCGAACGAATCGTAAGTTTGTTTATATCCATTTTTTCATCTTTTCCTTTTGTTTGTCAAATTCCGAACCATAGAGTGAATCCCTCAATTATCCTGATTTTTTGACATGTTTAAGCGGTTTGTGCTGACATAATGTCTTTCTACCACTCGTTTTCCTGAGTTATTAACATAGAAAATGGAGTTTTCAACAATTTAGCGTAACCTAATCGGTCATATCGCGTAATAAGAAAAGCAAAACAACAACATTATGAAATTATTTCTCACCTCAGTAAGTGTATTACTGGCTCTTTCTAGTCAGGCTAATACACATAAGAAATTAACCAAAAGCGATTATGTAAGTCAGTGGAAAGCAGAAGCGATCCGTCAAATGCAAGAGCACAACGTTCCGGCCAGTATAACATTGGCTCAAGGAATTTTGGAAAGTGCATCTGGAAATTCTGAATTAGCCGTAAAAGGAAAGAATCACTTTGGTATTAAATGTCACGGTTGGACTGGAGACAAAATGTACATGGATGACGATGCGAAAGGCGAGTGCTTCCGAGTATATGATTCTGCAGGTGAGTCTTATAAAGATCACAGTCTATTCTTGAATAAATATGATCGCTACGCATTCTTGTTCGATATTGATCAAACGGATTACAAAGCTTGGGCGAAAGGGTTGAAAAAAGCAGGGTACGCAACAAATCCTCAGTATCCACAATTGTTGATTAAGTTGATTGAAGATCTAGATTTAAGTCAATACGATAAAGGAGGAGCTATTCCTGAAATTGTTGCTCAACCAGAATTGGTCGCAGCGAGAGAAACGATGTCTAATAAGCACGAGGTGACTGTTCAAGGGAAAAGAACAAAGTACGTCGTTGCAAAGAAGGGGGATACCTTCTATAAGATTTCTCAAGAGTTTGGTTTGACGCTAGGTCAATTGTACCGATACAACGATTTTGATTCCCAGAAAGACTTCCTTGAAGAAGGAGATAAAATTTACTTGAAGCCAAAAAGAGGTGGTGGATTGTTTAAAAAGAAAAAAGAAATTACGGTTAAAGAGGAAATATCTCTGAACCAATTCTCACAGCAATATGGCGTTGATGCTAA
>CAJQOB010000308.1 GCA_905479845.1 uncultured Flavobacteriales bacterium | reverse complement strand
TGCAGTAACTAATTCTGAAGTTATGAAAAATTACAATGAACGATCTGTCTACACCATGTACTTTTTTCCTTTAGGAATGTACTTTTTGGAATTCAGCTGGAGAAAGCCCCACTTGTTTCTTGAAAAACTTACTGAAGTGGGCAGGGTCTTCAAATTTAAGATTGAATCCAACTTCTTTTACGGAGCTCCCTAATAACAACAAACGTTTTGCTTCCAGAATAACTTGCCTGTAAATATGGTCGCTTGTTGTCGTCCCAGAAAACTTCTTAATGATTTCATTCAGCGCCTTCGGTGACAGGTTGAGTTCGTCTGCATACGCTGAAACAGATCTAATCTCCTTGAAATTATTAACTAACAGTTGTCTAAATTTGGTATAGATGGAAGAACTTGGTGAATCACATTCTTGCATTTGCTCCATCATCCTTAGACACAAACCGACTAGGGTGTGCTTCATAATAGCTTGAGACATTAGCTCTCTGTTCTTCCAAGCATTCGAAATGATTTGAGCAATGAATTCAGCCTCTTCCTTAGAGAATGTACAAAAAGGGTCTCTCTCCTCTACACTGTACGCCCTTTGTTCGAGTAGAAATTCAAAAACACTTTTTGATTCAATAATATCTTCGTGAGTGAACAAGAAAACGAATCCTGACGATCCTGGAGCACGTTTCATTTGATGTACCTGTCCTGGGACTACAATCTGAAATGAAGCGTGTTCAATTTGAAAAGGTTTGAAGTCGATCTCGTGCTCCCCTCCTCCATCTTGGAAAAAGAACAACTCATAGTAATCATGTCTGTGCGGTTCTGAAAAATCGTAGTCATTCAATTTCGATAAGCGATTGATTACGACTTTACTCGCTCCAGTATTTGATAGAGAATGCGAAGGTATCATTCCATCTAAGTTAGGGAACTTTCGAGAAATCAAAAGAATAATTTAGTTCGGACCGACCCAGTCTTCCATAAATACAAGAGTTTCATCGTTGGCGGCTGATTTCCCTTTGTTGGCAAGAGTCGCGTCGCTTAAATCAGCTTCAAAACTTGTTTGACTGCTCAACACAGCACTTGGAGAAGGCTTGGTTGGTTGCGTTTCTTTTGGTGAAGTCGTGTTCTTTGCAGCAAGCTGGATATATTCCGTTTTAGTTTGTATCACTGTATCGATAATCTGTTTCTCAACGTACACGGTATCTATAACAGCTAAAGGTTGCCCCTTTTCTGTTCCAGTTGACACCTGGGTTGATTTGAAAAGAAAGAAACCAAGAACGAATGACGCCGCAACAGCCATCATCGTTTGATACAATGGAATGACAATTCCCTTCTTCTCCTTTTCAAGGATTAAAGGGTGCGGTTCAACTTCTGCGTAGATAATTCGAGCTTCCAAAATTGTTGTTCGCTCTAGGCGATAGTTTTCTTCATTCGAAATCCCTAAAACGAAGGCCTTTTCAGAATTAGACAATTGATCAAAATCTTTTGATTCAATTAACTCTTGCCATGCTATTTCTTGCTTAGTTCCCATAATTATTGAATTTTGAATACTTCATTTTCATTTCTCGGATCGAACAATTCCAATTTTGATGTCACCTTTTTGGTCGCATAATACAACCGTGATTTCACTGTTCCTTCTGACACTTCAGTGATCTCTGCTATTTCCTTGATGGACAACTCCTGCATATACCTTAATACAAAACTGATTTGGTGATAATCTTCCAACTGCTCTATCGACTTTTTCAATTCAGCGTGAAAAAGTGATTTGTCCACTATGTTTTCATTCAATTTTGAAGGAACGGAAACGGCCGTCTCGTTTTCTTCAAGATTAAGATTTGGTTTCTTTCGAAATTCCGTCTTACACATGTTACTCGCCATGACGTACATCCATGTGTAAAACTTCTTTTGAGGATCGAACTGTTTGTGTTTCTCCAGAACCTTTAGGAACAGGTCCTGCGTGAAATCTTGAGCTTTAGATCGATCACCTTTAAACATGCGAATAAAGAATCCAAGTATGCGCTTGGCATACCTGGAATGGAGTTGAGTGAGCGCTTCATTTCTTCGTTTTGAAGCCAGCAACACCATTAATTCTTCATCCGAAAATGAAGCTATATCCTTGCGGAATAGTCCCATTTTATTTGTGTGAAATCAAATTCTTTACTTCTTCAGCTTGTCCCGTTTGCTTACTGATTTTCAAAAGCAGAGCCTCAATTTCTCCCTTCTTTGTAGTCTCTTCACTATCGCGGTAATGCTTGTAAAGTTTGATCATAGAAGGAATGTACAAGGCATCGAAAATCCCAGCTATTGCATCACTTGGGTGAACTGAGAAGCTTTCCGTTAGGTAATCGAGTAAAAATCGTTTCTCGTAATTCCTTTTAATAATGCTAACATTATCAATTTGCTCATCACTGTACAAGTAACTTAATCCAACCAAATAAAGACTATCCATAATTGGCGTTTCTTTGAACCCTCTTAACGCTGAGGAAGCGACGTGAATTGGACGTTGTCTTCTATTGTCAATCATGAATTGGAAAACCTCATTATCATCCCCGCTAAAATCTGAATAGTTCAACTCTTTTAAAATGTTCTCACGGTAGTCATCCATCTTCATTAAAGAAGTATTTACAATTGTTACATCCTTTCGGAAACCTTTAACAGATTGAGTAATCCATAAAGCATAGGTATCATTATCTCCGTGCACGCAAACAATTGCGTCTTCCTCCAATTCTGAAAGAACATTGTACCCCCAATTCATTAAGGATGCAGGTAACTCACGATTTTCGTATAGTTTTTCGCACATACCATCGAACTTATGCTTGTCGCGAATAATTTCATAGTATATCATTAGGTCATCGTATGCACGCGTGTCATCTGGATCGATTCGTGATGCCTCGAGTAAATACTTGCGTTTAGTAGCATCGTTGTTACAATCCCACCACACTAAGTGATTTCCCTCAAATGTATTCGGAATTGCTTTGTAAGCGTCTTCGGCAATCTTCGTGCATTGTTTACGATACTTGACTCTATCCTCCTTTTCTTCGGAAAGATTCTTTAATGCTCTGGTTGCACTATAATAATTGTACCAAGCTTCAGCATTCTTGTCATCTTTTTCCACGTCAGATGACCATAATTCCTGTTGTTCAGTGTACCAACTAATTTCATGCATTTCTTGGGTGATACTTAAAACAGTGTGACGTTCTTGTGCTACTGCTAATGATGAAAACATCAATATTGAAGTAACTAATCCGATAATCTTTTTCATGTTGTTTCTTTTAAAGAATTTATTGAACGCCGCGCTTTGTTCTAATGATTGTTCAATAGTATTACTCAACCGATTGAATCAGGTTCAATGAAAAGTAAGATTTTTTGAAAAGAATTCGGAATGAAGCCTATTTATCGGCTGTTAATAAAGCATAAAGCGACTTATTCCGCATCACTAGCTGGGTCTGATGCCTTCTTTACATCGAGCTTTGGTGCTTCGGGAATTTTAGGTGATTTCGGCGCTTTAGGAACCTCTAGTTCCGGAGGTGTATCAATCCTTTTTTTCTTAGTCGGCAAAGAGTTTGAAGGCTTTCGATTCACCGCTTCTTCAATATCCGACGCATACTGATCAAGAGGTTTTTGAATATCTCGAGCTGTATCATCAATGATCTCTTTGAGGTTCAATTCCCCCTTCAATTCGTTGCTCGATTTCTTAATCTCTGCTTGGAGATCAGCTGAAGCATCCTTAATTTGACGAATGGTTCTTCCGAATGTTCTTGCAAGACCTGGAATGCTCTTCGATCCGAAAAAGATCAAGATGAAAGCAAGGATTAACAGAATCTCCATTCCTCCAATATCATTCAAGATTAAAACCATGGTGCAAAGATAGAACTTTCGATTGGTAAAAGAGTTTATCAAACTCAGGTTCTAACATTTTTTATACCTTGAGAAAAAAAACATCATGCGCCATACCCTAACTCTCTTACTCGGACTATTCATACTTGCATCTTGCGGAACGGCGAAGAATGCTAAAGTACTCGCTAGAGGTCCTATTAAAATCACCAAAGTCACTAAAGATGACACATATGGGTCTGAAAAAAATCCAATTATGGTCGGAGGTGTTGTCGATTCGAACGGGCCAAGTAATGAACGAGCTTACCTCGATCTTCTTGCGGGACCAAATGGAGAAGAGATTTCCTACAATCGTGTGAGCAGTTGCTGCGCCTTTAAGTCCGACAGAGGATTTATGGGAAAAGGATTATTGGACGTTTACGAAGTGAAGTACGAAGGAATGAAAAAGCCAATCATGTTATACATTAATATGTACGACTATCAAACACTTTACGCTCCTGTCGGATTCACAATTCGCTAGAATTTACCTCAAGAATAGGGTTAAAACCCCGCTTTCTCAGCTGGATATACATTAAAAGTCCCTGACCCCATTGCTATTAGGTCACCATCATCGTTGTGGATTTCTCCTTCAACGAAAACAATTCTCTTTCCCTTTTTTATGGTTTTTGCTCTTCCGATCAACTTCTTACCTATAAGTGCGGGGCTGACGAAAGAAATTTTCATCTCGATAGTTGAGACTACCTTATTATCTCTAACGACTTGGGAAAGGGCGCAGACTCCCATTGTGGCATCCATAAAAGCGCTCACCGCGCCACCATGAGCAGCGCGGGGAGTTGCCAAATGTTTTTCCTGAATGTCCATGTGGTAAATAATCTCACCAGGATCAGAGAGTTGAAACTCCATGTCCAGCATGGCACCAAAATGATTGTGCGCGATATACGCTTTAACAATCGGGTGATCTACAAGATCGTGCACAGATTAATCGTTTTGTAGGTGAACATCCATTTGTGGGAATGGAATCGAAAGTCCAGCTGCATCAAACTCAGTGTAAACACGCTCGTTGATATCAAATAGAACTCCGAAGTAATCATCGTTTTTCACCCAAACACGACATGCAAGATTTACCGATGAATCACCAAGTTCACCAAGCACTACTACTTTCTCTTGATCATCAAGAATTCGTTTGTCTTCATCGAAGAATTTGTGAATTAGTTCTTTTGCTGTTTTAAGATTATCTCCGTAGGCAATCCCAAAGGTCCAATTCACCGTTCTGATATCTGAATCTTTCGTGTAGTTCGTGATGTTTCCATTTGCAGCCGCTCCATTCGCGACGATAATCGTTTGGTTATCTGGAGTTTTTAGAATCGTGTTGAAGATTAAGATTTCAGCTACTACTCCCGTTTCTCCTTGCATTGAAACTAAGTCACCCACTTTGTAAGGCTTAAACAACAAGATCATTACTCCTCCTGCGAAATTTGAAAGTGTTCCTGAAAACGCCATACCAATGGCTAACCCAGCGGCTCCGAGAATAGCAACGAAGGATGTCATTTCAACTCCCAACTGCGTGATTGCAGTGATAACTGTTAATGTTTTGATCAACATTGAAACCAAACTCGAAAGGAATGAGATTAAACTCGGGTCCGTTCCACGGCTTTTCAACATTTTCTTCATTGATTTAGCGAGGAATTTCGCCAACCAAAAACCAATCAATACAACGAGAACCGCAATACCGATTTTAGCCCCTAGGCTCAATAAAGAATCCGTCAATTCTCCGGACTCCATTCCAAACCAACCTTCTATTTTAGACATACTTATCAATTTTTTGTTCAAAAATAAGGCATGTTTTTAAGTGATCAAGAACAATTCAATTAATTTTATCAAATGTTTTTCATTCTGTCTAAAGCGCTCTTATTTCTCATTACTCCAATTTTCTGGTTGGGACTTTCGATTTTAGGAGCGATCTTTTTGAAAAACGAACTCTGGAAGAAACGAATGAAATGGACCGCTATCATCATGTTCGTTTTCTTCTCGAACTCAGTCATTTTTTCTTCTTTCTGTGGATTATGGGAAGTTCCTGGGACAAAAATCTCACAGGTGAAAAAGCACGACGTTGCTATTGTACTCGGTGGAATGTCGGATTACAACAATGATCTCGACGAGCTAACGATTTATCGACAAGCAGACCGCATTTTCCAAGCCATCACACTTTACAGAACTGGAAAAGTGAAAAAGATCTTGATTTCTGGAGACTCAGGATACATTACTGATCGCGGGTTACACGAAGCGCGACAAATGAAATCGATTTTGGTCAAATGGGGCTTTCCTCCTGAAGACATTTTAACGGAGGACATTTCCAAGAACACGCATGAAAATGCTGAGGAAAGCGTGAAAGTTCTGAAAAAGCACAAAGATTTGAAATCGTACCTACTCGTGACTTCTGGAACCCACATGCGCCGATCTCTAGCTTGCTTCAAGAAAGAGGGGTTGAATTGCACACCATTTTCAACGGATTTATTGACGAATCAAACTGGAAGCTATCATTGGGATCAGTACATCATTCCAAGCATGGATAACTTCAGTTATTGGAATAAGTTGATCAAAGAAATGGTAGGTTATGTTGCCTATTCGATGGCAGGATACATTTAGTTCAATTCGTCCTTCGCTCCTTCGAACTGCGGTCGCGCTCAGTCTTCAATAGCTACGCTGTCCTTCGCTCCTTCGAACTGCGGTTCGCGCTCAGTCTTCAATAGCTACGCTATTTCTTCTTCTTTTTCTTGCGCTTTTTCTTTTTATCAGTGCTAGGCATTTCGTCATCTTCATCTCCGCCCTGTTCAGGCGTACCAAACGCGTACGTCTCACGTCCTTGCTCATCGTAACGATGCTCTTCGATGCGATTCCCCTTTTTGTCGTATAAGATTTTCTGTTTCACACGAGAATCAGGATAGTACTCAATGAACCAACCGATTTTAACGCCTTTCTTGTAATTCTCTTCAGTCTGAACATTTCCTTGGTAAAAGAACGTTTTGAATTCACCGTTCTTTACGTCCATGTTCCAGTTCTCCGTTTTGAGAAGTGCTCCATCGTCAAAATAATATTTGGCTTCTTCGTTTTTCTTTCCTTGTTTGTAAATAATCTCAAGTGTGATAATTCCTTCTTGGTTGTACTCTTTGAAATAACCATCCATTATCCCATTCGCATAGTTTACTTCACGTTTAATCTTAGATTTAGGGAAATATGATC
>CAJQOB010000307.1 GCA_905479845.1 uncultured Flavobacteriales bacterium | reverse complement strand
GTTAGCGGGTAGGGTTCGAAGTAAACTGTTCCTCGAAAACTACCGGTCGTGGTTATTCTTCCTTCTGAATCAACGCCAATTCCGTATAAATAATCTGGATCAGATCCACCGATTTGTTTCGATAAGATATGATTGCCATTGTTGTCAATCTTGCAGAAAAAACCGTCTGGCGAACCTTGATACGAGTTCATTTGTGTAGCAGTGACAGGAGAGAAATTGATGTATCCACTAAAAAAACCTCCGACAAAAACATTGTTGTTATCGTCAATTGTCAAACAAGTCCCTATTGAAGGTCCTGTGCCATACTGATTCGCCCAAAGAAATTGCCCGTTCGTATTTAACTTCAGAAGAAATACGTTGTATGAATTGATTGATGTCAAATTACTAACACCAGCATTTGGATCGAAGTCTACCGTTCCATAAAACTGCCCGGTTGTGAATATATTTCCGAATTGATCAGTAATGAGCGATGTTGAAAATACTGTTGTCGAAGGAGCTCCGATATTCTTAGACCAGATATAATTTCCAAGGGAATCATACTTCGCGATGAACATAGCATTGTTTTCCCCCGTCATATTAGCAATTGATGAGGATGCATCAAAATCGACTGTACCCTTGAACTGCCCAGTAACTAGAACGTCTCCATCATCGTCCAAAGTAACTCCTGTCCCAGTGATGTAGTTGTCACTTAAGAATGGAATAAACCAGGACAATGATCCATTTGGGTCGAATTTGGCCAAGAACGACATTTGCGAACCTGATAAAGCTCCATTCGCATAGTAAGTTGGCAATGGCCCGTCTCCGTCCAGATCAATTGAGTTCACAAAATAGCCGGTTATGTAACTATTCCCTAAGCTGTCCACGACGATATCTGATACTCCATCATTGTAACTTATAGCTTCCAAACTTCCGATCTGGCTTAAATAGGTCAAGTCGAAATTTGGATTGTATTCCGAAAAGTAAGAGTTGATGAGGGGATAGGGAGTTGTTAAATTCGAAACGTTTGAAGAAAAATCAAAATCAACAGTACCTTCGAATGAGCCCGTGAGTCTCAAGTAATCGTTAGAATTAAGACCAATACTACTAATTTCGTCATCGTCTGACCCTCCAAATGATTCGGCTTGAATGGCCGTTCCTGTACCGTCTAATTTAATCAGGAAAACGTCATCATCACCATTGGAAGTCAATGTGATAGAAGTTCCGTTTACCGGCATTGTTCCTTCGAAAATACCAGAAAAATAGATGTTAGAAGAATTGTCTATTACAACTTCCATCCCACTATCATTTCCTGTTCCTCCAAAGTGTTCACCAAGAACAAAGCTTCCGTTTGGTAAGTACTTCGCAACAAATGCGTCTGTGCCTCCAGCTGATACGTGCATGTCGGGGATTGGTCCTGTACTTAGGTTGATAGTGCCGTAAAACTCTCCAACGACATAGAGATTGTTGCTGTTATCGAAGTTTAAATTAAGCCCTTTATCAAATAAGGTTGAGCCAATCGTATGTGACCATTCGCTTGTTCCAGAGCTGTTGTATTTTGCAAAAAAGACATCTCTATAACCCTGGGAAAAATGATAGTTGTTTGTAACACTATTGAATGAAATACTGTCCTCAAAGTATCCCGTAATGTATGGATTTCCAATATTGTCAACTTCTATACCCTTCACGTAAGCATAAATTCCTGGTATTCCTTTCCCCCAAACAAACGAACCGTTCGAATCATATTTTGCCAGAAACATGTCAAAAGGATATCCGTTTTCATAGATCCAATAACTGTTTGACAAAGATGGGTCCAAATCGAGTGAGTCAGCGAAAGAACCAGTAATGTAAACGTCACCGTTTGTATGTACATCCATGTCAACAATGCTCTCGTACAAATTAGAACCAATGGAATTCGACCAAATGTGGTTCATATTGGCATCGTATTTTGCGATGAAACCTTCACTTGCTGTAGAAACTAGGTTCACTACACTGCTTGACACATCGAAATCTACCGTGCCCGTGTAATACCCGGAAATGCATATGTTTCCTATGGTGTCTAGACTAATTGCAACACACTTATCATTTAAAGGTCCTCCAATTCGGTGAGCAAAGAGCAAATTACCCAAAGGATCGAACTTAGCAACAAAAACATCATCCCCCCCTAGAGAGAGGATTGTGGTATCATTGCCTGGTAGACCAAACTTTGCAGCTCCTTTGAAATTACCTGCGAGAAACGTATTGTTGTTATTATCAACATGCATGTCAGTCGTCACAACGTCTCCACCTAATGGAGTTTCATTTGAAAGACCCGACGCCCATTCGAAATCCATTTGAGAAAATGAAAAGCTCGAAAATAAGAGGGTGAAAATCAAAAGTAACTTGCGAGAAATAAAAAATGACATACTAGTTTTATTAGGTTATGATCCAACTTCAACTCATAGACGTAAAGATCATAATTTATTCGTTAACATCAATATGATTGTCATCCCCAAAAGTTACAACAACCACTCAAAAAAGAGAGCGGTCATTTTGGGGTAAGTTAAATCAATAATTGTATTTGACGACTGGAATTCGAGTAACGCCATCGTCAGCCTCAACCTCAACTAAATACAATCCAGATTCACCCTCAATTTGCCCCTCTATAGTTTTAGCCTGTTTATGCTCTGTTTCTGAAACAACTTGCCCCAAACTGTTAACAATTCTCAACGTTACGTTTGAGATATGACTTTGGAACTCAACAGTAAAATCACCTACATTTGGATTTGGATAAATGCTTAAACTTAAGTCGTCTAATTCCGAGAGACCAATGGTCGATATCCAGTTCACGCAATCAGAAGTATCAGTGCATCCATCTCTCGTAACGATGACAGCAAAGTCGCCTGAATATGAAGGGGTAAAATCTAAATTAGTAGCACCTGAAATGGTGTCTCCAGATTGACAATCGATCCATTGGTAGGTGTTTAATGAACTCGAAAAAGCTGTCAAAGTTGTACCATTGTTATTTGCATTAATCAATATTTCAGGTTTAACTGTGACATCATATTGGATAAGACTATCACAACCAAATGAGTTTGTCAGGCTATCAATATAAATCCCGGATTGGGTAACAGGATTATTTCCAATAATCAAGTTGTTTCCATAGCATATTTCAATGCTCTGTTCTGTGTATACTTCAGGATGAGTATATGTTATTAATAATTCGTCATTCGAAGTATTATCATCCGTAATAGAGTTGACTTGGGTAATTAGTAGTTCAACGGGATAGTTGTTTCCAACACTTACGGGATATGTCCCGAAGTAGATGGTATCTACGTTTTGTGAACTCATTCCAATAGATGAATAAGAAAATTGACTAGGCGGCTGATTATTCCAACTAAATTCGAGGGTGTAATCATTTACAACATTGGTTCCTTCATTGCTGACAATGCCATAAGCATCTATTGAATCATTACAAGCATTTGGCACAGTATGCAGGAAGCTAGTGGCTAAATCCAAGGAAATTCCAACAAATTCATCAGCCCCAAATGTTGTGTACATTCCTCTCCCGTCAAAATCAATGTCGTAAGCTGTGGCTAATTCCTGATTTAACGAAGTAGGGGGAACTCCCCCTGTAATGTGAAAGTCATAATTACTCACGGTTGTAGGATTATAAGTGATTGAGTTAGTTTCAAAACCGCTCAACGATGGTGGTGTACCTACAAAGGCATTATTATCGGAGTAATCAAAAATAAGAGAAGGGGAATTTGGAAATATATCGTAGCTAGAACTGTTAAGGAAGAGATTTTTTTCCATTCTAAAAGTAGCATCAAAAGGAGGTCCCGATCTTTCAAGATAAACAGGGTCATTCGCAGTTCGAATAGAGTTGTGGAAAATATCAACATAACTTCCAATAACTTCTAAGGCATTAGCGTTAACCAAAGTAGTAAGTACGGCCGCAAAGAAATTATTATAGATTTTGACTCTCGACGAATCTGTTCCATGAACCTCACTCAAGTAACAACTTCCTTTGAACTGATTGTTACTGATTTCAAGACCATATTTTTTGCAACCAGGGTCACCTGATGCACAGTTATCAATGTATACTGATAAAACCCCATTTGATATGTTCGTATTGTTTTTAATTACAAGGTCATGAATGTCTGGA
>CAJQOB010000306.1 GCA_905479845.1 uncultured Flavobacteriales bacterium | reverse complement strand
TCTACTTCTTCTTCTCCCGAACACCGTTTTTTCACAGTATTGTGATGCTATTACGCCAACGATGAACGTCGACTTGTCGGCTTCCCCAAATGTCTCTTGGACCAGCCCTCCGATTGCTCGGGACGGAAATTGTTGCGGAACGACCAATCCTGATAAATGTCTGGAGTTTATTATTACCCTCCACCCAAATGCTATCGCAGTTAGTTTTTCAATTGCATCAGGTGCGGTTCCTCCAGGTGCTTTGTTCTATCAAATTGATTGTGGGCCGATCACACCTGTTGGTTCTCCAATTTGTTTGGATGGTCCTGGTCCTCATCATTTGACCTTTTGTAAACCAGGGAATAACGAAAATACTTTCAGTATTATATCATACTCCGAACCCATTATTGGTGCTGATACGACATTGAGCGCTGGATGCCAAGGGTTTATTTACGCACAATATTACAATGAACCTTCTATTTCTTGGACGAGTATAGCTCCTGGGAATACTGGTGATTACGATTCTTATCTGAGCTGCACCAGCGGCTGTGACACGACATTTGTTTCTGCGCCAAATTCTGGGGCTCCCGCATTTGTCGATTATCTTGTGTGTGGAATGGATGTTGGTGGATGTAACCCGAGTCCAATTTGTGATACGATTCGTGTGAATTTCGTTTCACCCCATACTGTTGATGTAACCCCGGCATTTTCCGAAATTTGTGCAGGAGACCCACCTGTACTTCTTACGGCAAATGTTTCAGGAGGGACAGGGCCGTTCACTTATTTATGGAGCAACGGTGCCACGACATCATCTATATTAGCGACAGGAGGTATTCATTCTGTTGACGTTACTGATCAAGGAGGATGTTTAACAATTACAAATCTAGCAGAGGTAGTTGAGAATCCACTTCCCATTGTCAATGCAGGACCTGATCAAACAGTATGTGATGGTGTTTCTGTTACTTTGAATGGTTCAGGAGCCGTTAGTTATGTTTGGGACAATGGAGTGGTTGATGGAGTGAGTTTTGTTCAAGCAGTTGGAACTACAACATATACTGTAACTGGAACGGATGCAAACGGATGTTCAAATACTGACCAAGTGAATGTAACAGTCAATCCTCTTCCTGTTATCAATGCTGGGGCTGATCAAACAGTATGTGACGGCGAGTCCGTTACTCTGAATGGTTCAGGAGCTGTGAGTTATGTTTGGGACAATGGAATAACGGACGGAGTTAGTTTCGTTCCTGTACTTGGAACTACAACATATACCGTAACTGGAACAGATGCAAACGGTTGTTCAAACACTGATCAAGTTGATGTAACAGTTAACCCACTCCCTGTTGTTGATGCTGGTGCTGACCAAACGGTATGTGACGGTGAATCCGTTACTCTGAATGGTTCAGGTGCTGTGAGTTACGTTTGGGACAATGGAATCACAGACGGAGTTAGTTTTGTGCCTGCACTTGGAACTACGACATATACTGTAATTGGAACAGATGCGAATGGATGTTCAAACACCGATCAAGTAAATGTAACAGTCAATCCTTTGCCTGTTGTCGATGCTGGTGCTGATCAAACAGTATGTGATGGTGTTTCTGTTACTTTGAATGGTTCAGGAGCCGTTAGTTATGTTTGGGACAATGGAGTGGTTGATGGAGTAAGTTTTGTTCAAGCGGTTGGAACTACAACATATACTGTAACTGGAACGGATGCAAACGGATGTTCAAATACTGATCAAGTGAATGTAACGGTTAATCCGCTTCCTATTATCGATGCTGGCGCTGATCAAATAGTATGTGACGGCGAGTCCGTTACTCTGAATGGTTCAGGAGCTGTGAGTTATGTCTGGGACAATGGAATAACGGACGGAGTTAGCTTCGTACCTGTGCTTGGAACTACAACATATACCGTAACTGGAACAGATGCAAACGGTTGTTCAAATACAGATCAAGTTGATGTAACAGTTAACCCACTCCCTGTTGTTGATGCAGGAGCTGACCAAACTCTATGTGACGGAGAGTCTGTTACTTTGAATGGCTCAGGAGCCGTGAGTTACGTTTGGGACAATGGAATCACAGACGGAGTTAGTTTTGTGCCTCCAATTGGAGCAACAACATATACTGTAACTGGGACAGATGCAAATGGATGTTCAAACACCGATCAAGTAAATGTATTTGTGAATGCTCTCCCTTTGGTGAATGCTGGACCTGACCAAGCGGTATGTGATGGTGTGTCAGTTACTCTGAACGGTTCAGGAGCTGTAAGTTACGACTGGGATAATGGAGTTACGGATGGAGTGAGTTTTGTTCAAGCTGTTGGAACTAACACATATACTGTTTCAGGAACGGATGTTAATAGTTGTACAAATACAGATCAAGTTGATGTTACTGTTAATCCTTTACCCGTTACGGACGCAGGAGCTGACCAAACTGTTTGTGAGGGTACTCCAATCATGTTGTCATCTGCAGGTACATCGAATTTAACTTGGAACAATGGTGTGACGAACAATATTCCTTTTTACCAAGTCGTTGGAACCGTAGTTTATATTGTACAAGATTCACTTCCTACGGGATGCATTATGTTTGACGAAGTTTCGGTAACTGTTCATCCAAATCCATTTGTTATGGCAAGGGATGAGGAGATTTGTCCAGGTGAAGGTGCCACTCTGTTTGGTGAAGGAGCATTAACATATACTTGGACAGGAGGAGTGATCGATGGGGTTGAGTTCTATCCAACAAGCACTGCTACGTATACAGTTACAGGATCAAATCAATTTGGATGCTCGGCCTCAGCTGAGGCAACAGTTCTAGTACACGAAGGGCCCATTGCTGACTTCAATATTTTGGACTTCTCTTTAACGACTGTGAGTCCTGGAACTGGTTTTGATAATTTGAGCTCTGGAGCGGTTTCATATGAATGGAATTTTGGTGATGGATCTTGGAATAGTAACGAGTTTGAACCGTATCATGAGTTTCCAACAGATGACGCAGGTTCTTATGAAATCATTTTAACGGCAACTTCGGCTGAGGGCTGTACTGATGATCGGATTAAATATGTGTATGTCACGCAAGACTACACGATTTATGTACCGAACGCATTTACACCGGATGGAAATGGAGTCAATGAAATATTCAAACCTGTACTGGATGGATTCGACCCTCAGGATTATACCTTATACATTTTTAATAGATGGGGCGATCTAGTCTTTGAATCCCATGATATGGAAGTAGGGTGGGATGGAAAGTATTCTCAGCACGATATAGGTGTGCAAGACGGAGTATTCACCTGGAAGATAGAAGCGGGGATTGCAAACTCTTCGGATTCAAAAATATTCGTTGGACATGTGTCCATTCTGAAATAAGCTAAACCTCTAAAACAGAAACAGGCGCTGGATGAACTATTCAGCGTTTGTTTTTTCTTTCCCTTTTTGAACGACGTCATTCAAGTTTGAAATGAAATCTGCCATTTCTTTGGGATTTAGAGCGACAATCGCCGTACTAAAAAGTGATTTCTTTTTTGCGTTAATCATCATGAATGCGAACATCATCGTTTTTCCCATCATCGGTTGCTCTTGATGTGTAATTGATTCAATGTGAGCGAATGGGATAATCTTACCCCGAAGAGAAAGCTCGTCCTTCTTTGTATTAAAGAGGATCTTCGGATCTTGATTCATTACGAGCTTAATAATGAATGCGATAACGGCAACGGCAATTACAAGGGCAGCTCCCCAAATGAGCCATGGTGCCATAGCGAGACCAATTGTACCACCAAACAGTCCAATTACAAACCCACCAACGAGCATTAAAACGCCAAGTCCCAAAATGACCAAGAGCATTTTGAGTGATCCTTTCTTCTTTTCTTCGATTAAAATTCCGTCCTCAGTATTGAACGCAGTTAGAGAGTCGTTTGAATAGTATTGTTCCATCGATGTAGTGTTAGAACTTAAATGTAATAATTCTCTGCTATTTAGAATATGTCAAGCCCAGCTTCCCTGTCAACTTATGAATTTCCAAATATGTATCCAGACGGTTGAATAGATTCTCGTAATGCTGAATCATTGTTGATTCATAGTTGCTTTGGAATGTCATTAAATCAATCGAGTTCAAGGCTCCTGTTTTGAATCGTTTCTCAGCCATTTCATACGCTCGCGTTGCGTAATCTAAGTTTTGTTGAGAGATGGATACTAATTGATTTCTAGCATCGTACAATTCAACCAAATTACGAAGTGTATTTTCCAAAGTTTGAGTAATACTTTCAATGTTCAATTCAGCGATCTCCTCCTGAATTCTAGAAACTTCAACTGCACGTTTATTTTTGAAGTTGTTGAATAAAGTATACCGCAAATTGAAATTTCCGTAGTACGAAAGATTTTGAGTTGTGATGGTAAAGCTAGGATCATTAAGATCACGTAATTTCGACCACCCAGGTTGAACGCCCATTTGGAAACTCAAGGTTGGATAAAGAAAGGACTTCTGTAGTTCTGTTGCTGTCTTTTGAAGTTCAAGGCCAATGTATTGCCCCTTCAAATTTGAATTGTTTGAAAGCATTTCTGCGTATGCTTCATCGAAGGAAATAGGCGGTATTTCAGCGACAAGTTGGTCAGTTAATACATATTCTTTTCGTCCAGTGCTGTCACCATCATTCATGATCAACTGAAGGTTACGGTAAGCGTTGTCCAAAGAGATTTTCTGTACTAAGTAATTCGTACTATCGGTCAAATATTGATTTTCAAATTGTAAGAGTTCCAATGAATTCGTTGCACTGTATTTGTCTTTCAATTCGTAGTATTCCTTTCGGCTTCTAGATTGATCCAAGATAGTTTGAAAGAGCGACAGTCGTTCTTTTTGAACTTGCGCAGTGAAATAAGCCTTCAGCACATCCTGAATAGTAGATTCTATTACCGTCATTGCGTTGTTGGCGCTTTGTTCTTCCAATTGCTCCAATCGCTGCTTCGACATTTTTACCGCAAATCCCGTGAAGATATTGTAGTTCACGTTTACCGAAGGATTGATCCCTTGAGATAAAATGATTCCAGGCGTAAAGGTGAATGGATTGTTCGTGTTGTCTTGAATCGTGTTGTTCTGAGAGATTGACAAATCAACAGTTGGAAAAGCTCCGGCTTCCGACCATTTGTTATTTATCTCCGAAATCTCTTGCTGTTTATCGGCAATGAGAATTTGGTAATTGTTTTCCAGAGCAATCACCACAGCGTCTGTTGCTGACAGTTCAATCTGTCCGAAACTTGCAAAGCACGCAAGGAAAAATAGACTAGTCGTTATTTGCTTCAATTTCATTGTCTTTTTTTGAAATACGGTATGCTGGCTCAACTTTAGCCCCATCTTTTAGCCATCCACCTTTCCAGATCATGTGGCCAATTCGGCGTTGAACGTTCCATAATAATATCGCTGATGGATAGAAGAAGAGGATGAAGATGGTTCCAAACAGAACTCCAAATGCAATGGATGTTGCCATTGGAATTAAGAATTGGGCTTGCATGCTCGTTTCTGAAATAATCGGTAGAAGACCTGCAACAGTCGTTAGTGAGGTCAATAAAATTGGTCTAAATCTTGAAATGGCTGCGTCGAGTGCTGCTTGCTTGGTAGTGTACCCTTCTACAATCAGATCGTTGTAGCGATCCAGGAAGACGATGGCATCATTGATTAGTACTCCTATCAAAGCTATCATTCCGAATACAGAAAGGAGCGAAACGGGAATGCCAATTAGTCCGTGCCCCATAATTGCACCAGCCAGACCTGCAGGAATTACCAACATGATCAGGAAAGCACTCGATAAACTATTGAAGTGCAAGGCAAGAATAATGAACATGATTGCTACTCCAATTAAAGTCACATACATCATCGAACTCGTCGTCTTTTGACTTTGTTCAACTTGACCATAGTAATTCGCTTGAACATCTGGGTAAAGCTGTTTTACCTTAGGAAGGATGGAGTCGTCGATGGTTTTGTTGATTTCCGCTACAAGATCAGGATCAGTTGATTCGGCATCCACTTTCACAATTCGCTGCCCATCTCTTCGTTTCAAGGCTTC
>CAJQOB010000305.1 GCA_905479845.1 uncultured Flavobacteriales bacterium | reverse complement strand
AAACTCAAAAAAGAGGTCATTTTCTGGCTCTTGCAAGTAACCTCATATCAGATGAACAACTTTATGGAAAAATCACTCAAAGCTCAACTCGCCAAATTTAAGTGTTGACCTAAAGAAAAGTTCTTTTGTAAGGAACGACTAGCTAGGCAAGTTTGTTATCTTTTGAATTACAAAAACAGACCAAAATGATCGTCAAGAATTTTAAAGATACCTGCACTGAATACGACAATTTTCAGATTTGGGACGTCGAAAATATGGATGCCTTTCTCAATGGAAATGGGATCTTCGAAGAGATTTTTAGAAATGACTACAAGATGTCCGTTTCCGAGTTCAATACAAGACGTGATGAAATCACGCAAACCAACATGGAAATCATGGAATCAATGCTTGATCAAGTTGGAGATAAGCACTTTTATGTATTCACCTATCACAATGATAATCACGACGAATTAGTGCACATGCAGGACAATAAAATCATGAGTTTTGGAATTGATATTAATCCAATCGATCCTGAGCATGTGTATATCGTGATTATGGATAAGCTAAAATCCTAATCGAGGAGGGGCTAGTTCGATCATTTATTTAACTGGAACACACCTTTTTTATACGTGTAATTCAAACCTTTGCTCTCGACCATTTCAGTTTCACCTGCGGGGTCATAACAAACGGTATCTCGATCAAAAGTAAAAGTGATTTCGTCCTTCGCTTCTCGAATTTTCACAATATCAACGAGTCTCGTTTCGGTATCATCACCATCTACACCGATGTTTCCAATGTAGTTAATCTTTCCATTCTCGAACAAGAAGACATCTCCGCCAAAATAGTACTCGAAGGCTAATTGACAGATGATGATGGTTTTGTCGTTTGCATCATTTCTGTAAAAGTGAGGCTCGTAGAGGTAAGGATCACCAACTCCCCTTGATTTATAGATCAGTTCATTTTTACTATCGAACACGTACAGTCGGTCGCCCCAACCATTGATCGTATCAACAAAAAGCGGATCATATCCTGAAACAAGCGTAAAAGAATCCAACTCGAAGGCTACGTCTACGCCCAATTCCACCGTTGAGGGTATATTCGACACTTTCGGAGTGAACTGAGTATAGTCAATTGTCTCAAATGCAATAGTACTTTCCGCAGCTTCCTGTGGGTCTGGATTAGATTGCGTTTCAACTTCACAAGACATCAACGTAATCACTAGGAACGGTAAATAACTCTTTACGATCCCAGTTCTGATCAAAGACAATCTGCAAGCACTATTCACTAAAAATCCAATACCTTAAATTCGGTTCTTCTGTTCTTTTGATGAGCCGAATCCGAGCATTTTACTCCATTCGAACATTCATTCACCAATTGCGTTTCACCATAACCGGCAGATTTCAATCGATCAGCAGAAATTCCTGCTTTCGTTAAGTAATCTACAACGGCTGCCGCTCTACGTTCTGATAAATCTTGGTTGTGTGAATCCGAACCTCTAGAATCCGTGTGGCCACCTAACTCGATTTTTAGTGTTGGAACTTCATTCATCAAACCAATCAATCTATTCAACTCTGTTGTTGACTCTGGTCGCAATGTCGCTTTATCCAAATCGAAGAAGATATTTCGAAGTACGATTTTACTACCCACAGATAGCTTCTTCAACTCAATGTTCTTTTCAACCTCCTGGAAAGCTGCCGTATTAGGAATATCGAAGTTTTCCGAGTGGAACAAATAATCCTCTTTCTTCACGGCTATTCCATAGTTCTTTCCCGCAGGAAGCGAAACCAAGAACTTACCCGTCTTACTATTCGACTTAAACGTTGCAATCACCTTGCCTGCTTCGTTGTCCACAATTTCGATTTCTGCCTCAAGAAGTTCCTTCGTTAGGTAATCGGAAATTACACCTTTCAACAAGGTTAATTGCGCTTCTTTCACGACAACTTCTGGAGCGATAACCACATCCTTCACAGGAGCGGCTACACT
This sequence comes from uncultured Flavobacteriales bacterium, assembly GCA_905479845.1. Taxonomy (GTDB): domain Bacteria; phylum Bacteroidota; class Bacteroidia; order Flavobacteriales_D; family Crocinitomicaceae; genus UBA4466. The sequence continues at coordinate 13,341 of CAJQOB010000305.1, read as the reverse complement.
CGCCAATAAATTGTCCTCATTGTTCAATACCATTGGCTTCTCATCTCCTAAGAAGGTAATCATGTATAAATCTCTCAATCCTTTATTGTCTTCATGAGCTGTCGACATGTAGTAACCATGGCGTCCGCTTGCAGAGATTACGAAAAAGGCATCTTGATCAGCAGTGTTCACTGGGTAACCCAAGTTCTCAGGTGTGCTCCAAGTCTTTGTAGCAACATCGTACACCGATTTGAAAATATCCATTCCTCCCATCGAGGTGTGTCCTTCAGAACCGAAGTACAGTGTTTTCCCATCCGGATGCATGTAAATTCCATCCTCTTTGTACTTCGTGTTAACGGTTGCACCTAAGTTTTCAGATGGACCCCATTTACCTTTTTCATCTCTTCGAGACAAGTAGATATCGTGTCCTCCTATTCCCCCAGGCTTCTCTGATACAAAGTATAGAATGTTGCCATCTGGTGAATAACAGGCCGATGGCTCCTGATAATTCTTCGTGTTAATGTGTTTCCCTAAATCTTGGGGTTTGCTCCATTCAGATCCTTCCAACACACACTCGAATAAATCACCCATTCCGGATTTACCCTTGTAAATGATGATACGTTGTCCATCTGCGGAAATTCCTGAAACGGCATCGTGATCATTCGTGTTTACATTGTCTCCCATGTTCTGAGCTTTACCCCAAGTTCCATCTTCGTTTTTCGTAGAAATGTATAAATCCTCGAATTGTTCATTCAACACAGGATCAATCTTCCCTCCGGTAGAGCCTTCTCTTCTTGACGTATAAATAATTACTGATTCATCCGCAGAAATTACTGCTCCGTATTCCTGAAACTTAGTATTTACATTTGATCCGAGGTTATCAATGAACACTCGAATTGGGTTTTTAACGATCTTTTTCCCATTGTTACATTGCTGAATTCTCAATTGGATATCATCTCTTTCCCATGAATCTTGAATGGTCGCCCTGTACTTCGTGTAGAAATCAATGGCACGATCGAACTCGTTGTTCAAATGATAGGCTTGTCCCAAATAGTAATTGATTCTAGGATCAATCGACGGTTGCAACTTAAGGGCCTTCAATAAGTGGTCCTTCGCTTTTGATTTGAACACTGAAAACAGGTAACACTCTCCCAATTTGTAATTCAAAAGTGCATTATCTGGATTAAATGTATTCGCCTTTTCGTAAAATGGAATAGCCTCTTTGAAGAAAATTGCTCCTTGCTCGTAAATTCTATCTCCGTCTTTAATGTTGTTCTTGGCTTCTTTTAAACCTTCTTTATCATCTTTGAAATTGGCTTTGTCAAATTCAACATTTTGCGCGAACGCTCCAACCGTTGCTAGCAACAATCCCGCGATAAGTATGTATGTTTTAGTCATCATGATTCTCTTAAGATTAGTTGCAAATTCCTATAAATGATTTGGCTCCTTCAGCTCCAAGCTCAACGGCCTTTTTCCAATCTGCACAAGCACCAGCATCGTCTCTCAACAACTCCTTTGCGCTTCCTCTATTCTGATAAGCGTATCCGTAATTCGCATCCAATTCGATCGCTTTGTTGCAATCATCAATACATCCTTGGTAGTCTTCTAACCTGAACTTTGCACTTGCTCTGTTGTTGTAGGCAAATGGATAATCCGATCTCAATTCAATTGTACGACTGAAATCTTTAATGGCTTCATCAAAATCACCAGCGTCGAAATACGCACTCCCTCGATTGTTGTAGGCTATATAGTATTTACTATCTAAGTTGATTGCTTTCGAATACGACTGAATCGCAGCTTTAAAGTTACCCTTCTTTCGTTGGGCGCTCCCTAGGTTATTGTGCGTAAATGCCATGTTATTATCGATCATCAAGGCTTTCTTGTAATCATTGATTGCTCCGTCGACATCGCCAATTTGACGTTTCGCACTTCCACGATCGTTGTAGGCATAAGCATGGCGTTTATCGGCGCTAACAGCTTTATCAAAGGATGCAATCGCACTTTCGTAATCTTTGGCTTCAAACATGATTACTCCAGTGTAATAATGTGCCTGAGCGTGACTTGCTTTTAAGCTTGTTGTTTGATTGAAATCTGCAATGGCTCCCTCAGAGTCATTGGATTTATATTTCGCCTGACCTCTCAAATACCATGTTTCAGGGTTATCCGCAACATAAGTAATTGCCTTATCGAAATCGGCAATGGCTCCTGCCAAATCTCCATCTTCAGATTTGCAGTTCGCTCTGTTGAAATACGCTGGTTCGAAATCAGCTCTCAATTCAAGAGATTCCGTGAAATCGCTAATGGCAGCTTTGAAATTTTTGTTTTTGAAATGGCTAATCCCACTGTTGTATAATTTGTCAGCTTGGATATCCGCTGAGTCGAGGATAGTTGCTTCTACAATGGTGTCTTGAGCGAAAGATATACTGGATAAGAGCATAGCAAAGGTCAAGAGCGTAGTAGCTTTCAGACGATTCATATAGTTCATTTTACACTTTTCTTAAATAAAACAACATGATCGATTCCCTATGATACATCAGATGACGTAGTTTGTAGGAAGCATGTTGTTTTGGTTCAGGCAACTAATCTTTTGACTTCTAGGCGGAGTAGAAAAATTATTGCAAGCTAAATTTAACACTTTCATTCCAAAAGTGTGCCATAGAATTGGAAAGGCTTATTAAGAATGTTGAAAAGTGTTATATTCGAGGGTCGGTGCGTAAGATTAGTCGATACAGATCTTCGCAACAAATAAATTAAATTCCACTGCAATCATGAGTATAACATTAAAGACTATTGACATTGACAATCTAATGGTTGATTTAACAGAAGATGAAATCTTAAGCTTGGAGGGTGATAGCCAAAACGTAGAAATTAACTCTGAAAACTACCCATTAAACGCTTTGAAGGTTTACCAATACATTTCTAACATCAAAGGTGGTGGCAACTTGGCTATTGGTGGTTTTGTTAAAGGTGATAGTACGTTTTCATCGCTTAATTACAACTATGCAGCTTTACTCTTTTCCGATAAATTTGATGTAATCACGCGGGGAGATGGAACGAAAATTTTCAAACGCTATGGATTTGGTCTAAAAGTTACGCTTAGAGTAACAGATGCGAAGGCAAACCTCGCTGTAAGTTTCAGTAGCATGGCTGCATCTACCAAAATGGGGTTAACGGAAGTACAGTATCGCATTGAGAGTTATGGAGTATCCGAAAATACAATTAAAAACTATGTTGATTTAGCTGGGGACTTCAATTATGAGAGCTACCAAAAAATAATCGCTTGCGCCGAAGCAATTAAAAATTTAATTGGAAATAATACTGATACAATCAAGTTATTCCCTATTGAGGTTCTTGCTCCTGTGGCAATCTCACCTGACGAGGAAGATTCGCGTTCATTTTATTTTGGTGCCAATTCAATCTCTGATGGCCTAAAGTTGAGAGATGCTATTCTAAGAGCACGAAGAAGCTCATCTCACGTAGAGGATGAGGATATTATTTCGTTCATGTATCAATACTTTGGAATAGATAATGGTCTTTCAATACCCAGCGAAACACAAAAAAAAAGGGCCAAGGAATGGGTCAATGGCACCTATAACAAAACGCAAAGTACTGGATTCAAAGATCAATGGGTATCTGTAGAACCTAATGTCGATGATGATGGATATTTTGTTTCACTGCGTCACCTCGGAGACGACTACAAACCACACGAATTACCCCAAGACTGGAAAACGCGCGCCAAGGCAGATTACTTTGACAGTATTTCAGTAAGTTTCCAGAATTCCTCAGAACTCCAGGTTTCAGCAATTGCTGATGTGTCAAGTGATTACAATTCTAAAACTATCATTTTCGACGCTATGATCTATTGGGATGTTTATGACAATCAACCGAAAGGAAAGATTTTCGAAACACGATATGGTGTTGGGGTAAGAATGAAAGTGAAGGTTACTGAGATGGAGTTTGGTATTGACATAGACTTTGCTTCTGTGGGTGCCTCTGCAGAACTAGGATTGGCAAATGTTGGTTACGATATACGAGGTATTGGAATTAATGACAAAAAGATAATTATCGATCTACCCAATCCGAAAGATCTTGATGAATCTTCTATAGAGGATGTATTAGACTCGTTTAAAAAGTTACTGACGAATTTAGGGAATCGTAATTTAGGTGAATTCAACCCGCAACCGATCGCTGTAAGAGTAAAGGACACGACGGATGTGGATGCCGCATTAGTTCATCAGTCAGTAACCTTTGCGTATCAAAAAGTGAGTAAACGAAAAAAACTTAAAGATATCTTGGATGAAGCACGAAACAATAATCTTGTTACGAAAAGAATTAAAGAAGTTTACGCTGATTTCGGCATAACTGACGAAAATGACCGTCCCTCTTTTTCTCAACGACGAGATGCCGCAGATTGGCTTAAAGTAACAGGATAGTAATTCATCGAAGCTTTTTTAGAAAAACAAAGAGGACAAGCAAAAACTGCTGTCCTCTTTTTCATTTTTACTAATTCCGTTCCCTAACGAAAGAACAAACGTCCATTCAACCAATCTTCATCGATTCGAGCGCCACGCTTCTTGTAGAAATCAATTGCCGGAGTGTTCCAGTCCAATATTTGCCAGTCCATTCGTGCATAGTTTCGCTCCTTAGCGATTTCTACTACTCGATCGAAGAGTTTGCCTCCTGCACCAGTTCCGCGCGATTCAGGAACGACATATAAGTCTTCCAAGTACATGCATGGCCCTTTCCAGGTTGAATAAGACGTATAATAGATTGCAAAGCCCAACACTTGACCGTCTTGCTCCGCTAATATTGCTTCACAAATCTTAGAATCAAATAAATCAGTCGCTAATTTCTCAGACGTATTTTCCACCGACGCAAGGTCTTTCTCATATTCCGCCAGACCTTTGATGAGATCAATTAAAATGACTTCATCCCCTCGTTTTGCATTTCGAATGGTACAACTCATTATTGAACTCCAGCCAAGTTGAATCGTAAACGAAGACCTGTACTCATGTTACCCGTTGGGTAAGAAGTCGCAACCTTTGGCGTATTCAATGTCTGATCATAATAGAATTGAATCACCAAGTACTTCGACAAGTTGTAATCTGCAGATGATTTAATCGCAATTACACGTTGTCCTGCTGTTGCCTGGTTGCTATTCTCGTCTATGTTACGAATCACGGTTAAGTTATCTCTAAATGAAATATCAACACGAACGTTTACAGGACTAGCCGGGATTTTCTCGAATGGCAATTTCACTTTAGAGAATTTGTATCCTGTTCCAATTACCCACTCGCTACCAAGAATCTCAGTCACCTGATTGTTGTTCAATGAAAGCGAAGCACTTCGATCTTTCTTGAATTCAAATTTCGTGATCAATCCTTGATCCTTAATATTCCATGTCGCATCGAAACCGATCAATGGAGAGAAGCGTTCCGTAATCGTTACGTTTTGAATCTGATCCTGTGCAATGAAGTTATCGTTCAAGTCTCTTGCCGTTGCTCCACCGTTTGCGTCGAATGCTGCATTCAAGTTCGTTTGAATACCCGTTACACTCACAGAAGATGTATATCCGTGACGCATGACGAAGTTCTTCAATGCTTTCTTCATGAATTTGAAGTTCTTCAATCCGTTGTAGTTAATCGACCAGTTTGGAAGCGGCAAATTACGTACTGGGTTGATGTTCTTCTCACTCACTCCACGATTTGTGTAAGACGTTAAGAAGGCACCCAAAACAACTTCTTGTTGTGTTCTGCTGTATCCATCGTAGAAACCAGAAGTCAATAAGTTTGAGTTTCCATTTTCACTTCCAAGGAGCTCAGAAACTGCTGCTCTGTTTGCCAATAGGTTATCAAATACTGATGATTCGTATTCTTTTCCAATCAATGCAAAGGCAGACGAGATCGATACATTAGAATACGTCAATGTCGAGATTTCAACTTGACTTTGGCTATCAAAGCCTGCCTCAAATACTCCAGGCGATGTTTCAGTCAATTCAGGATTCCATCTGTAGAACTCGCTTGAGTTCTTGCTGTACACTCTGTTTGCTGTCAACTCAATAGACATGTCCTTGAATGGCTCAAGCGTTGCTCTCAGGTTGATGTTTTCGTTGTGAGTATACGTGTACTGTTGGTTCAAATTAGGATTACGAACGATGTAGCTTTTAAGGTCCATGTCATTCGAACTTAATCTATCCGCAACATTGAATCCAGTTTCTTGACCAAATACATTAAATCGCTGTTGACCGAATATGAATCCTCCTAGTCCAGCATTATTTCCTGGATCAAATCCTAAGATTCCTGATCTCTCCGTGTATCCTGGTAAGAATGTTCCGTCCGTAATCGAGTACGTTCCATTTACATTTCGAACCGTCATCAAAGCACGTGCAAAGAATCCAGCCACTGGGTGAACTTTTCCTCCTCTTGCTTTCTCGCGTTCTTCACGTTCCTTTTTACGCTCTTTCTTACGGTGCTTGCGCTCCTTTTGCTTCTGCGTTAAGTTTGGATCTTCCTCTTCTTCAACCTCAGGTTTTTTCTTCGATCCTCCTCGTTTGTCTCCATCCTTATCTCTGGCTGATGCACGTCCACGTGGGTTACGTCCTCCGTTATTCACCTTCTTGAAGAATTTCACTTTGTTGTACAGCGATGTAAAGTTCAACTGAGCAGTAAAGTTGATATCTCGACTGTTTTGGATGGTATTTCCAAATTCAGGTTGAGCCAATGGTCCACGCTGCCAATTATACGATCCTTTCCATGTTGCATTCGCACTGATCCAATCTGTTGCAGGGATCTGGTTGAATGGTAAAGTGTATTTGAACGAGAAATTGTGTGAGTAATCCATCGCACGACCGAAGGTCCCTAACTGAGAATTCAATGTGTCTCTGAATGAATTCTGCTCAACGGCACCATCACCTTCTTCAAACATCGAACGGTTGTTGGCACTGAATTTAAATTTCAACTTCTTCGTGATGTCATAATCCATCGCGTACTTTCTGTTCCAGTTGAATTGTTTCAGATAAACAGGCTTCAATTCATATTTATACATTGAATCAGCCGGTGTACCTGCAGGAACTAAGTTGTTTCGAATCTGACGCTCGTTGTAATTACGCATAACGTCCGTACCAAAAGAAATGTTCTTCGGTGTCAGGTAGAAATTCATGTCGCGAATTAACGCCCACCATTTCTTACGCTGCATGAACTTCACCTTTTTGAAAGGCATAATTGGTTTCGATTTGAACGAGTAATTGTAGTTCAAACTCGATGTCCATGTTTGCGTTCTATAATTTTGCGTGTTGAAATCTCTTCTTGAGTTCTCAGAATATGCATAACTATAGGTCCAATTGGAAACCCTCCAGAAGTGATTGTCTGCACCTGCCTTCAACTCTTTTCGAACGTTGGTAAAGTTGTATGCTTTCCGTTCCGTGAAATCTTGTCCAAGCTTTGCGTTTTTCCTTCTCAACTCAGCGTCCTCATAATCAGCCAAACGAATGTCTGGGTTGAACGGATCATACTCAGGGTTAATTACCCCAACAGAGTAACTGTAGAAGAATGGTAGTTGAACACGTGATTTCTTTCCGAAGAACTGACCCAGTTGAACGCTTGCGTTCATATCGAAGTTCAACTTTTGATTACGTTGTCTTTCCTGAACTCTGCTATCAACAGATCCCCAGTTAATTCCTGAGTAGCTTCCCGACATGTTCAAGTTGGCAAAATCAGCAAATTGAACTTGCATTTGCGCTGTTGCCGCAGACCCTCCTTCACTAACAAAGTCTGTTAAACGAAGTTCGTTGATCCAAGCATTCACACATTTCGCAAGACCATCATCATTCCAAGGTGTATCCTTATTGATATGAGGGTTTCGAATACCGATCATAATCGTCTTCATCCCTTGGAAGTTAGGACTACCTTTCACTTTTAATACTCTCTCAGGATTTGCTGGATCAATAATAGAGTACTCAACATTATATGAAGTAGTAGAACTTCCAGCCGCAACCAACTCATTTCTTTCCTTCTTCATATCGAGGAAATCTTGGAAAACGATTTCTACATTATTTTCCTCTGGCCAAATATCTTCGGGAAGTTGAGCTCCGTAGTCCGTTAATTTCAGCGGCATTTCGTACTCGTAGTAGTTGTCCACGAAGTCTGTACCCATACGAACGAAGAGTGTCACATCATCATCATTCAATGCGCTTTGCCCTTCCACTCTTTCCGCGTGAGCAAACATTTTCAATTTCTTGTAAGTACGAACATCGAACTGAACATTCTTGTATCCAGCACGTGCATCTCCATCCTGTAAGTTACATACCTCCAGCGTCAACGATTGCTCGTTCAACTGACGTTGGAAAGTCTGAGATGGATCTACCTCACGTGTAATTCCTGGTGGAATTTCGTACTTAATTGGTTCACGTTGATCATTCTCTTCAACGTTCACAGCTCCAATATTGAATGTCGTTAAGTTCGGATCTGTTGTTACTCCTTCACCTGGCTCAACCAATGAATGCAAGTACTGTCTCCATTCTCCACGAATAAACTCAAGACGTGCAAAACGAACAACTACCTCCTCATTGAAATCTTTCAAGAAGATACGCATGAAACGAATCGTTCTGAAATCCTGAATACCATTTACGCGCTTATCGAAGTCGCGAATAGGAACTTTGAATTGCAACCAACGCTCAGTTTTTGTTCCATTGGTTACCGTCTGAATGTTTGTAATGTAGTTCTGACCCTCTTGAAGATCATTTGGACGTAAGCTAACTCGGTACTGAAAGTAGCTCTCTGTTTCATCCAACGTATTGTTGTTGTTGAACTCCTCCATGTCTGGCTGATTCGTCGCTTGAGTTGGATACCCATCCGCGTTCATCGTATCTGACATTTCAATTGTTGGAGAGTTCCCTTCAACTCCTCTAAATTTCTTATAACGCTCTAAAATATTTGCTTCCAATTGGTCGTAAACATCATCACGGTAGTAGCGGTAATCATCCCCTGAAGGATCAGCTAACATTCTTGCCTTAGCTGTTGCTGATAGTGTTGGGGAATTCTGCACCCAGTTAACATAACTTGAGTAGAACAATGCTTCTTCTTGGTTGTTCCAACCGTCGTAACCGACATCTTGATTCACGCGAGAAAGCGGATCATTGTCAAAGGCATTTACCGTTTGTTGCAAGGTCGAAATACGCGCCCAAGTTGTTTCATCTAAATTATCCTGTGAAGAATCATCAAATGGAGGCAATCCATTTTCGAAACTACGTCGTGAATCAGGTAGAACGTCCTCAGAAATATTTCCAAGGTTGAAGTACATATCTCCACCCGTATGATTCGAGTTAGGGTCTACAGCTTCGGCATCCTCATTGAACGGATCAAGCATCCAGAATTGAATGTACTCAATGTTCGTTAACTCAAAGTCATTTGTAGTCAAGGCTCTCATGATTCCTCCCCAACGGTTTTCTGGGTCCGTGAACAACCCGTCTTGATCAACAGTAGAAGTTGTATCGAAGTTGTACATCCCACGCTCTTTCGGATAGTAAGCTAAATCCAAAATTGGAATATTTCCTATCGATCCTAGCGCCAATTGTTGGTTCGGCCAAATTTGCGTTTGACTCACCAATCTTACACGACTGTCGCTCACCAACTCAGGGTCGTCCTTAATGTGTTGAGGCGTAAGATTAGCCCCTTGTGCAAACAAAGGATCAACTACGTACCATGATGATCTCGCTCGTTTGAAACCAGCAGAAAGATCAAGGTTTGCTGCCTCTGGGAACAAATCTGGCTGTCCTTTTGGAACAGAAGCTAAGTGCCAAGCCGTGGCAGAACGAAGATCAATTGAACTTTGCGCACCTTCAAAATCATCAATGTATGATGTTCCTGTTTTATTAATCGCTTTGGGCGAACCAGGAATTAAGTGTGCAAACTCACCGGTAAATGAGAATGTCGATCGTTCTTTCGTTGAAATCACTGGAAGGAGATCCACTAATTTTGTCAACAGAGGAACATCGGTACGGTACGCAATATCGAATCCAATAATGTTATTTTTGTAGGGCTCACTTCCAATATCCACTTTTTGAGTAACAGGACGCTCCATCATACGCATCCAAGTTGCTCCGACGTTGAATTTGTCACTAAATCGATGGGCGACTCGAGATCCCAACAGAGATTTGGATTGGAAGCCAAAAACCGAATTACTCTCAATGGAAATTTTAATCGGTGTGTTTGAGTTCAAGTACGACTCATTCAAAATTTTCACACGACCAAGATTGTAATCAACGGTGTAATCCTGCCCTTCTGTCAGCAAAATCCCTCCTGCGGTAACAGTAACAGCTCCCTCAGGAACATTCAATGCATTCAACGGAATATCCGATGTAATTGAAGATTGGTACTCCCCTTTGAAACTGAATCGATTCTTGGCAGGAATTTGTTGCGCCGCCGTTTTCGTAGAATCATACAGCTCTGTGTAGGCCACTTGATCAATCGTCACTTGAGGAAGTCCATCCGCTGCAAGTTTATCCGCTAATGTTTTTCCGAAAGGCTCAACCGTTGAAAAGTAAACTCGTCCATTTCTTCTATTGATTGTACCTGCAGATTCAGCTCTGTTTCCATTAAAATTAATTGGAACAAAATCAAACACACCATCTGAGAATAGCTGATTGTTTTGATTCAGTTTATCCATATTCAGAACCGTGACAATTTGTTCATCATCCAAATTTGATTGAATCTGACCACCTGTCATATCCGAAATCGGAAGGAAAGGAACATTTACAGACGTTTGAGGGTTGTTGTACAGAATATTCAAACGGAATCCTTGTTGATCCACTTGGTAAGCTCCAATTGAATAAACGTTTTTCATCATCAATGGCCAAACAGCATTTTTTGGATTGGTGATTGTTGGCTTCAATAACTTCACCATCAAGGCGTCCTGTCCAGCAATACCATCAGTTGAGAATTCACCAACTTGGTACGTTTCACCTTGGTAAGTGTACTCGTAAGACACAGCCAAAACTTCATCGTTGTTTAATGGCATATTCAAGGAAACGAATCCTAATTGCGCGTTGTAGCTAAACTCACTATCATTCAGCTTACGTGCGTTCTCGACTTTCTCGAAATGAACTGCCTGTTGGAATGGACCTGGTGTAGCAAACTGTCCAGCCAATGCTTGAACCGAGTTGTTAAATCCACGAACGAGTGGTTGATTTGAAGCCCAATTGTAAAGTGCGTTGGATTCATTATCTGGTAGGTCTGATGTTGCATATCCACCTGGATCCCCCTGACAGTTCTCTTGTTTTGCCTCTCCCAAATCGGCAAATGCGATAATGTTTCGTGTATTTTCCGTTTCGTTTGTACGGTTCATCACCCACACCTCGATTCTCGTTAAGTTGACCGTAGTGTTTGGAATCGGTAATGTTGACATACCCACATCGTAATTGTCGTGGTGGTACATGTTCAGGAAGTAGTGACGGTTCGACTCGTAATTGTCTGCCGTCAACTCAAATTGTTGCGTTTGCGATCCTCCTGCGATATTGATTTCTTTCTTTTGACCTCTTGATGAAGCCCCAATTAAATCAACAGTTGTGTTTCCGAATTTCAATTGCCCGTATGCTCCAAAAAGCACTTGCGATCCTTGAATCAGCGAAGTTGGAGGTTGAAAGGCTACATTACCGAGTTGGATTTTCTGAATGATTTGATCATCATCTCCAGTGTATTCGAGTGTCGAAATATTGTCAAAATCGAATGCCGCTTGCGTGTTGTAGCTTGTTCCAAGTTTCACTCGAGTTCCAATTTGTCCAACCAAGTTCAAGTTGATCTGTTGTTGGAAATCGAAACGTGTGATTCTACGATTACGTACAGGTAAGATTGGGTTGTCGTATCGCGATGAGTTTACCCCCAAAGAAATCTCAACACTTCCCGTTGTTCGAATGGTAATTTGATCTGACCCGAAGAAGTTCTCAAATACTTTGTTTCCTACTTTGATTGGGAATTCGAATGGTTGGTTTTCAGCAGTTTGTTCGTCAATTTTTTCTTTCCAGTTATCTGCCAATGCTTTTTGACGTTCGTACTCGATGTATTCTTCGAGTGTCATCATCGATGGATTCCTGAAATTCAACTCAGAACCTCCGATTACTTCTTTGAAAATGTATTTTCCAGTAATTGGATCGTATACGATTGTGCGTTCCACAGAATTAGGATCACCCAAATCGAAACTTTGTTCGTTCGTTTGAGTCGGATCGTAAGTAGGGTTCAGCGGCCAAATTAGATTTGTGTCAGGCGGGTCTTGCGCCCAAGTAGGCCCAATAACCAAACAAAACAACAGTAGTAGTCCAACGTACTTCATAGTTAGTAATCTCGTATTCAAATTTTTATAGCGATTAAAGAATCTTCAATGCTCCTTTAATCAATTGTTCAACTGACTCGTCGCCAGTTGCTATTTTATCAATTGCTTTTTCCGCGGATTTCTTGTCGAATCCTAGGGAAATCAATGCTGTTAACGCATCAAATCGACTTGTATTGTTCGCATTGAACATATTTTCAGACGAAAAAGTCATTTTTAACATTTTATCCTTCAAGTCGATGATCACTCTTTGCGCTGTTTTCGCTCCAATCCCTTTAACACTTTGGATTGTTCGTACATCCTCATTCTGAATTGCACTTGCAATTTCTTCAGGCACTAAAGACGACAGCATAATCATTGCAGTATTGGGTCCAATTCCGGAAACCGACACTAAATGATTGAACATTTCACGCTCAATTTTGTTTGCAAACCCATAGAGAATTTGTGCATCCTCCCGTACAACAAACTTGGTAAAAAGTTTAAGGTTCTCGTCATTTCCAATTGTTGAGAAAGTGTTTAGCGAGATTTTCACCTCATAACCCACTCCACCGCAGTCGAGAACAACCTCAGTAGGAGCCTTTTCAATTAGTCGTCCATTCAATTGAGCAATCATACTTTATTTGTTTTGAGCGTCTACCACGGCAACTTTAACCATGTTGATTATTTCCCTAACAGAAGACCCCATTTGAAGCACGTGAATCGACTTTCTTAATCCAACTAAAACAGGTCCGATTGAATCGTCGTCGTTCATCTCTTGCATCAACTTGTAGGCAATATTTCCGGCCGCCAAGTTTGGGAAGATTAACGTGTTCACTTTCTTGTTTGAAAGTGTTGAAAATGAAAACTTTTCGTTCATCAATTCATTGTTCAGGGCAAAGTTCGCTTGAACCTCTCCGTCTACAATCAAGTTTGGGTTTTTTTCGTGGATGATCTTCGCAGCTTGTGCCATTTTCGTTGCATCCTCTCCAGTTCCCGAGCCAAAGTTCGAGTAACTTAAAAGCGCAATTCTTGGCGTCACCTTGAATTTTCGAATCGTTTTAGCAA
>CAJQOB010000304.1 GCA_905479845.1 uncultured Flavobacteriales bacterium | reverse complement strand
AAACAGCTTACGACAATACGGCAAACGATTTGGCTTCTCAGTTCGTTAAGAACTTTGAGCAATTCGAATCAGAATCAAGCGAAGCAATTAAATCTGCTGCACCTAAAGTAGAGGTAGCTTAGATTTACAACAACATAATTTTGAAAGAAAGACTGCTCGAAAGGGCAGTCTTTTTTATTTTGGATTGATATAGTCTTGTCTTTATTGAATTCGTGAACTGCGTCTTATTACACATCAGTGATGCGAACTGTTGAGTGTGTGTGATGGCATTTAAATTTTACGATGTATATTTTGAAGGTATTTTGAGCGCTATCCGATGAATCAAGAAGTTGGTTCGGGTAATTTTGAATAAAAACCGACATTTATGAAACTTTACTTGACACTCATTTTAGGATTAACCCTTTCCTTCTGGGGAAATTCCCAATCTCTTTCGACTTACATCTTAAATCAGAACAATGCCGAAGCTATAATCAGCGATGGAGGTGTTTTCTTTAACAATGCTGGAACGAATAATCACGGCTATTCCGTTCCTGCTGGATCTCAACAAAACGTAATGTATGCTTTGGCATTTTGGTATGGTGGCATCGATATTAATGGTCAATTAAAGCTTTCAGCGCAAAACTATGCCAATTTCAACGACCAGTTTAAAGGTCCACTGACAGCTGATGGAACAGCGGAAGCTGATCAATCAGGTAATTGGCTTACTGCTTTGTTTCCTGTGAGTCAAAGTGAAATCACGACTCATCTTGCAAATTATACGAACGCTGGGTACGTTCCTTCTTCGAATATCGCAAGTTGGCCAGCACACGGAGATCTATCTTTAAATCAAGATTACTATTTAGCACCTTTTGTGGATGTTGATGGCGACGGAACGTACAATCCTTTAGCAGGTGATTATCCATGCATTCGAGGAGATGAAGCCGTATACGTAATAATGAATGATAAAGGTGATATCCATGAGTCGGGAGGAGACCCAATTGGACTGGAAATGCACTACATGTTTTACCAATACACAGGAGCTCCTGAAATTAGTAATACAACTTTCGTGAGCCTAAAAATTATCAACCGAGGTACTCAGACGATAAGTGATTTTAAGGTTTCCACGTTTATGGATGGAGATATAGGTTTTTATGGAGACGATTATATCGGTTCTGATAGCTCTCGAAACATGATGTTTTTCTATAATGGAGATGCATTTGATGAAGGAGGTGGAGGTACCTTGGGTTATGGTGATAATCCACCGGCTGTGGGGCTTGTCTCTTTAGCGAACGACTTTCAATCTATCGGAATTGCCGATGCTTCAGAAAACTCTGCAGTTAGCTTTTGGCGCAACATGAACGGTACTGATCAAAATGGTTCAGATTGGATCGATCCAATTTCAATGGGGCCAACAAGCTACATTTTTCCAGCCGATCCGGGTGATCTTACATGGCCAAATTCGGAAGTTGGTTTGATGACACCTGTGGGAGATAGACGAGGAGTGGCGACTATAGACATTGGAACACTCGTGCCATTTTCGGAGCATACCTTTGATTACGCTGTTATCTACAATAGAGAAGATTCAGCAGGAAATGTGAATAACGCCAGCGGTTTGAGAAATGTTGCGGACATCGTTCAGGAGTTCTTTGACACTTCTTTCGTAGATGATTGTCTTTACAATAATACACTGAGTTTGGAGAATACTTCTAAAGCTGAGTTTTCCATCTTCCCGAATCCTTCTCAGGGTGAGTTCACAATTTCTTTAGCGGCGGATTTTTCAAATACTCAATTGGAAATTGTGGACATTTCAGGTAGAGTGGTTCTCTCGCAATTAGAACTCACGTCAAAAGAAACAAGTATTCAGTTGAACCAACCTTCGGGCGTATATTTACTGCATTTGATTGTTGACGGTTATAAAATGACGAAACGAATAATACTAGGGTGAAACAACTCCCACTTTCACTGATAGAAGGCTGCTCGAAAGAGTGGCCTTTTTTACACCACAATCTCTTTGCGGCGAAAAAATCAAACGCAAAAAGAACATCCAGTGTAAACTACAAATGAGCCATCAAATAACGATACAACTCCACCATAGACATAATATCATGTTTGAAAACCTTTTCATCAGGTGTATGGACATTGTCTTCGGCTGCGCCAATAAAGCACCAATCCATGGGTAAATCAGAATGTTGCAAAACACCACCGTCACTTCCTCCGGCAGATTCAACCTCTAGTTGATAATCAACACCAGACTCCTGAGCAAGGCCGAGAATACGATTTAAGAAAGATCTTCTTGGCAATCCTTTATCACGCATTGAGATGGCTACACCACCTCCGTGCTTTACACCATTTGTCACCCAAGTGATGTCTGAAATCAAATTTTGAGTCAATTGGTATTTGTCAAATAAGTACTTAGCACAGAATCCAACGGAGTTTCCTCCGTGCTCCTCGTAGGTTGAGAAAACAATCGCCCCATTTTCAAGTGTTTCAGCAACTTTCAATGCGTTCCAAACACCCAGTCTATTGTCCAAGTATGGAGATTGAATATACTGTTCGGTTTCTCGGAAATTTGGTTTGAAAGTCAACAATGTCCCTCGATCGAAAACGCGATCAGATACATATTGAATGCTTTTATGCTCTTCCGTTTCGATAACGATTAATTCGGTTTCAATTTCACTCTGGCTATCAGATCCGACCAACTCCATTCCGTCAATCGTTCTCGCTCCACCAACTTTGATAAGGTCCTTTTCATACCCAACTGAAAATCCAATGCTATCCATGTGGGCGTATATGGAGGTTCTTGGCTCACCAAAAACTAAAATCAAGCAATCCTGAAACCCTTTACCATAAACTAATTCTGGTTGCGTTTTCCAGTTAGCTGAGTTTGATTTGACGTAGTCAATAATGAAATCTCTCATTGGAGCTTCGTCACTTGCGGCAGCTCTAATCTCTGTTAATTTTTTCAGTAATTCCATTAATATGTTCCTATTACA
This sequence comes from uncultured Flavobacteriales bacterium, assembly GCA_905479845.1. GTDB lineage: Bacteria > Bacteroidota > Bacteroidia > Flavobacteriales_D > Crocinitomicaceae > UBA4466. The sequence goes on along the minus strand of CAJQOB010000304.1, from coordinate 1,538 downwards.
TTGATTTCCACCGAATCGAGACTGTTCAATTCTGCTTTTATTTCTTGCGCAAAGTTAACCCTAAGATTTGTTTTGATGCGGCAACTGATTTCAAATTCATGTTCCACCATTTCCAATTGGTGTTTTTTGATGAGGTTCATCACTGTTGGCATATCAGGATATTCAAAATTGATGTTGATCCATTCGTACACTTCTCGTTCTACAATTTTCCCTGCGAGAATAGCCTCTTTTGCACCTGTTCGATAAGCATTGATCAGTCCGCCAACTCCTAGTTTTGTTCCTCCGTAGTAACGTAAAACGATGATCAACACATTTGTGATCTCAAAAGATTGGAGTTGACCTAGAATCGGAGCTCCAGCTGAATTGGAGGGTTCTCCATCATCATTTGCTCGGTACTGATCACCGTTCAACCCAAAGCGATATGCGTAGCAAAAATGTCCAGCTTTAGGGTGCTCTTTTCGCGCAGCTTCGAGTAGTTCCTTGGCTTGATCAGCGGAAGAACAGGGGAGGGCAATCCCTATAAATTTGGAACCCTTTTCTGCGTAAAACCCTTCCGAGCGTTTCAAAAGCGTAAAGTATGTTGATTTTTCTTCCAATTTTAGTACTTTGAACCAAACTTTTAGACCATGCGATATTTCATGATTCTTAGTGCAATGTTACTCATTTTTTCTGCTTGTAAAGAGGATGATCCTGTTGATCCATGTACAAACGGTTTTCTTGACCCAGGTGAAACAGCACCTGACTGTGGAGGAGATTGTCCGCCATGCTCAACAACACCGGTTTCATTTCTGACTCTTTATGTCAATGGAGTAAGTACGTCGATGCAAAACAGAGAACTGGACTATGATGGCAATTCGTGGAGTTTGCAATTTTCAAATGATTCACTGAATGTCCAAATAGGGTATGGGACTACGGGTGCGATAGGAACTTATCCGATTGATGCTGCAGGAAGCTTTCTCTATAAAAATGGAACGCAGTACCTCGGACAAACAGAAGGGGTGTATTCCATTAGTGATCACGATGTTTCCAATAATTTGATGAGTGGATTCTTTCAGATCAAATTCTTCAGACCAGGATTCGTGGATACGCTTCACATAACTGGGGGGCAGTTTGAGAATTTCTCTTACTAGTTCACTCTTCAGTTTGATACGTTCGAAGAAAAGCCTCCATCAATTCATCAATTGCGCTGATAGCATTTCCGAGTTCGTAGTGTTCAGTGTCTCTTTTGTGCTTGTAAGATTCAAGTTTCATTTGAAGTTTGAACAATTCTCGAAATAGTGCTTTTTCTTGGTTTTCGTCAGTTTTGATAGTGTTTAATGATTTCATACTGCTTGTTTTTTGGCAGTTAAAATGGAGCATGATTCTTCTATGCAAGGCCTTTTTAGATGACGCAAGTCGATGAAAAGTTCATTTTAGCCTTGTCAGAGAAAGATCAAGTGACATAGATTTGCCAATTAATAAAAACAAATGGGCTGTAACAATTGAAGCAGCTTATCAAAGTTTTAATGCTGAAACAACAACTATTAATGAGAATATTT
>CAJQOB010000303.1 GCA_905479845.1 uncultured Flavobacteriales bacterium | reverse complement strand
CATTGTGAATGCCCTTACAGCCGAGACGGAAATTGAAAGTCCGGAGGAAGAATTCCACCTTGACCTAAAAAGAATTGAGCTCGAGAATGTAGACATTACCAAGCTGAATGAAGCCAATGGTTTGAAAGTTGAGGCCTTCGTTAATAACGCGAATGCAAAATTTGAAACATCACCGAACCATGTCGTTGCAGCCTGTGAAGCAAAATTCATGGTCAATATCATCCAGAACAGTGATACGACTTTCTTTAAGCACAAACACATAGACCTAGATACTCAGGTGGATTTCCTGAAGGTGAAAGATGTAATGACCATCTCTCCTACTGCTGTACATTTTGAAGGTTCAGAATTCAATATGGAAGGCTCTGTGGACTTTCTAAACGATGTTTTTCTTGATTTAAAGTTTGAAGGAAACAAACCAAACTTCGACTTGTTCGTGGCAATGGCACCTGAAGACCTAATTCCTACTCTTCAGCAATACGAAAATGAGGGGGAAATTAGCTTCAAATCTGACATCAAGGGGAAATCCATAAATGGACACAACCCTAAAATAACTGCAAATTTCGGTTGTAAAGATGGCTACGTCATCAATCCTAGAACAAAAAAGAAAATTGACGACATCAACTTCGAGGCTACATTTACTAACGGAAAGGAACGCCACCTCTCCTCTATGAAGGCAACTTTACAGAATTTTAGTGCTAAGCCTCAAGGAGGATCCCTTAAAGGTGATCTTGCGATTACAGATTTCAGCGCTCCACTTGTCCATCTTGATCTTGACTCAAAGTTTGATATTGGCTTTGTGTCGAAATTTCTAAACCTAGAGCACCTGCACAATGTTGGAGGAAAAGGTGAGGTAAACGTTAAGTTTGAGGACATCATTGATCTGAAAAATCCAGAACACGCCGTTTCCAAATTGAACGAGTCGTATGAAATGAAAATTGGTCTAAAAAATGTCCATTTCGCCTCGGATCAACTTGATTTACCGATTAAAAACTTCAATTTCCTTACCGAAGTCCATGGACACAAAGCAACAGTTAAAATCTTCGATTTACTCTATGGAAAATCAGATTTAGAAGTCATTGGAACAATTGATGATCTTCCAGCAATACTGCACCACACAGACAAAGAAGTAGATACGCGACTCAAAATATCTAGTAAATACTTAGACATCTATGAAATAACTGGAGGCGAAAAGAAGAATGGTTTCGATGAACAAATTGAGAACCTCGAAATGGACTTCGACTTTAAAGCTTCTGCACGATCTTTTACAGAATCAAAACACCTACCGAAAGGAGAATTCTTCATTGAAAACATGTACGCTAAATTGAAGCACTACCCTCACACTTTGCATGACTTCCATGCTGACATCTTCGTTGAGGAGGAAGATCTTCGCGTGGTCGATTTCAAAGGAATGATCGACAAAAGTGACTTCTTATTTACAGGAAAATTGGAACATTATGAAAAGTGGTTGGATGAGCACCCTGGTGGGGATTCTAAAATTGAATTCAACTTAGCCTCGAATATGCTTCAATTAGAATCGTTATTCTCATACAAAGGCGAAAACCATGTTCCTGAAGAGTATCGACATGAAGAATTCGACAACCTGAAAATTCACGGATTTACATACCTTCACTATGATGACGGCTTAAAATCAATGGATCTCAACTTGGATAAGTTTGATGGGAAAATGAAGGTTCACCCATTGAAATTTGAGAATTTCAACGGTCGCGTCCATTACGAAGATAAGCATTTGGTAGTTGAAGATTTTCATGGAAAACTTGGGAAATCGGTATTCAAAACAACGCTTCATTACTATCTCGGAGACAACGAGAAAATCAAGAAAAGAGACAACCATTTTTCGATTACAGCTTCTCGATTGGACATTGATCAATTAATCAAATACAACCCTGCTCCTGCCATAAAGAAGAACAAAGCAATTAATTCAGGGGCTCCAACTGTTGATCACGATGCTGGATTCAATATTTATGAGCTTCCCTTCACTGAAATGACGTATCACTTGGATATCGATCATCTCAATTATCATCGTTATTTGATTCATAATTTGAAAGGGAATTTACGAACAACGACTAACCATTACATTCACGTTGAGCATTTAAACATGGATGCTGCGGGAGGCCATTTTGATATTGACGGCTACTTCAATGGCTCAAATCCGAAGGAAATCTACTTCAACCCTGTGATCAACGCTAAGAATGTTGATTTAGATAAGCTGTTATTCAAATTTGAAAACTTTGGACAGGACTATGTTGTAGCGGAAAACCTACATGGTCGATTCACTGGAAAGATTACGGGTAAAATTCACATGCACACTGACATGACACCAAAGATTGATGATTCTGAGATTCACCTCGATTTGGATGTTACCCACGGACGTTTGGAGAAATTCTCAATGCTCTCTTATATGTCAGAGTATTTCAGCGACAAAAACCTTTCAAAAGTAATGTTTGACACGCTCAACAATCATTTGGATTTGGTCAATGGGGTTATGACTATTCCTAAAATGACCATTAATTCTTCTTTGGGACACATGGAAATCTCTGGTAAACAGGATCTTAACGGAAAAATGGAATATTACCTAAGCATCCCATGGAAAATGGTTACAAAAGCGGCATCCTCCAAGCTCTTCGGGAAGAAGAAGGACGAGGTTTCTGAAAATCAAACGGACGAGATTCAATACGGGAAAGACAAACAGCGCTACGTAAACGTGAAAATCACTGGTGACGAGAATGGTTATAAGTTTAAGCTAGGCAAACCCAAAAAGAAGAAGAAAGGTTAGCTTGTCTGACTTAAGAGGGAAAAGCTGAAGAATGAGAAGATTGATAGTCATACTTGTTGTCTTGATTTCACACGTCAGCTTTGGGCAGGAATTAGTAGATTATAACCTATCCAGTTGTGAAGAAAGATCCTATCCTGAGTACATTCGAAGCAGGGTTATTTACAAGAATATCGAGAACGACACACTCGGGCTTCGTCTAGGTCTTGTGTTAAATTGCTGCATTGATCCAGCAATCAGTTTAAGTTTCAGAAACGACTCTCTATTTGTCCAAATTGACAATATTGCGAACTCTATTTGCGCCTGTGAATGTTGTTTCGAAATTGAAATAACAGCAACAGGTTTCGAAGACATCCCCTTTGAAATTATTTACAAAAAACCTGAGTTCAATTTTAACAGTGACGACTTTGAAACAATTTATGTTGATTATACCTTGGAGATGAGTTCCAGAAAATACATTTTTCCAAATCCGGAAGAAGTTATTGCCTATAAAGCATACAATGGCAGGTTCAATCAGCTAACCGAGGACAGTTTGAAATTTGGTTTATGGGAGAATTCAAAGGATTCACTCAATTATCTGACTTTTCATTACATCAATGACCTTGGGGTATCCAAAATGGAATGGGGAGCTCGATTTAACAAGGATGGTCTTCTCTTAGATATTTGCGGGCGAAATGGTTTCAACGAATTAACCTGCGCAAGTCGACGTGAATATCTCCACTTATTTGGAATTGACGATTCTGATGAGTGAAAACGGGAAATCACATTCCTCCTCCACCTCCTCCACTTGAAGGTTTCCTTTTCAATTTCACGTCCTGCTTTCCGAAGCGATAACTCACAGTCACATAGAATCTACGTGTTAGCCATTTGTATTGCGCTTCCTGCGAAATTCGTTCTTGTTCAAGATCAATGAAGAATCCTCGTGTATTGAAAATGTCTGTAACACGTGCTCCAACAGATAACTTACGATTCAATAATTGTTTTTCAAATGAGATATCTAATGCTGGTCCTGGGTATACAATTCCCTGAGGTGTAATTCGTGGTGCGGTATAATTTCCATTGACCTGAATCGTCGCAGTGCGCTTCCAGAAATCGACATTTATCGCCAATTTAGCCCTCCAATTGAAACCGCTGTTGTTCCAGTTCACAGTGGTATCAGTATTTGTATAGTTGATATAATTCCCATTGAACGAAAGCGTACTCTTGAACCATTTCGCAAGTTTGTAAATGAAGATTGTTTCTAAGCCCGTGCTTTCACTCTTGTCAATATTGTCATACGTGACAACCGAGGCATTATTCGAATAATACTCCTTTACTCGATTAATAACATCAACCGTTCTTCTGTGAAATATACTCGTTGAAAAAACCACTTTTTTCTTCGTTAGTGAATATCCTAAATCGAAGGAGTTAATGTATTCTGGTTGAAGTGCTGGATTTCCCCTTCGAATATTAAATGGATCAGCATAGCTTGCAAAAGGATTCAACTGGTGCGATCTGGCTCTATTGATTCTTCTGCTATAACTCACACTATATTCAATTCCCTTTTTAGGCTTGAACTTGACGTGAGCAGATGGGAATAAATTCAAGTACGCATTGTTGTACTTCTCTCCTGTAGATACCAAATTGGGGACTTGCGTGGCAAACTCACCTCTTAACCCACCTTGATAACTGAATTTACCCAATTGTTGACCGAAAATACCATAGAGGCTGTAAATCTGCTCATCGTAGATATAATCGAAATTCGACAAGGTATCGGCAATATATTGGTTTGAAAGAGTATCGTATTGTTCTGAGAAAGTAGAAATGTTCTCATTTCGAATGATTGCCTTTGCTCCAGCCTCCATTCTACCCATAATTTTCTCAAAAACATATTCGAAATCAGTTTGCACTGTTGTAATTCGATTTTGTGTCGCATTAGATAGCTGCTGATCCACTCCCAACTCGAAGCTTGATCCATCGAGACTGTAAATGCGCTCATCATAAAAACCTTTAATAGCGCGATCACTGAATGACTGCGTAGCATTCGACGTCCACTTCCCTTTCCCCTCTCGGAACTTGTAGGTATGATTGATATTAAAATCTCCGTTTCTGTTTCTAACAGGATCAAACGAACGCCTTGTCCAATTTCGAAAGAGTACATTATCCTGATCGTACAGCTTGTTTTCCAAGAGACCAGTTCGTTCACGATCACCAAGTGAACCGGTCACAGAAAATCCAATCGTGTTGTTTGAATCGAGGTCGAAATCTGCTCCAAACACCAGAGCATTGGTAATTTTCAAATGTGTTCCTTCCCTGTCTTGATCAAAATAATTGGATGAATCAGTTCCGAACTGCTGCGTTAAATCACTGAAATAATTTCGGTAACCTTCATAATAATTGAAGGTGTAATTGAGATAGACATTTGTTCCCCTATCTCGATAACTCAAACCTAGCGTTCCATCGTAAACATGTCCCGTGGCTGCTGTTCCTGAAACGATTCCGTTTATTCCTCGCTTGCGGTTCTTTTTTAAGACAATATTGATAATTCCAGATGTCCCGTCTGGATCATACTTCGCTGAAGGGTTCGTAACAACCTCTATTCTTTCGATAGAATTAGCAGGAAGTGCGTCAAGCAAACTTTGCCCATTCCCTGAAGTCAGAGCGCTAGGTCGACCGTCAATTAAAATAGTCACGTTCCCATCTCCACGAAGACTCACGTTTCCGTCTTGATCAACATCGATAGATGGAATGTTGTTCAGAATATCATTTGCTGATCCGCCTCGCACGGAAATATCTTGCTCTACGGAGTATACTTTCTTGTCGATTCCTGCTTTCAAATCATCCAAAGAACCCGTTGCAATAACTTCATCCAAATCAATGGACATATCCTTCAACAGCTGAATCGGCTCTAATTGAGTTGATTGATTTTCTGAAATCGATGTGTTTTGATAAAGCGTTAAATGATCAGTGTGAACCACTTTGACAATGACTTCACCTACAGGAAGGGCTTGAATTTCAAAAGTACCATCTGCAAGAGTGATTGCCCCTGAAAAAACAGTGGAATCAATGGGATTAAGCGCCAGTACTTCCGTAAAATTGAGTGGGTTACTCTCTGAATCAAGAATAGTTCCTTGAATCTTACCCGTCTGGGCAAATCCCAAGTTCACACATAATGTAAGTGTGAAAAGCAAAATGTTATTCATTACCTATCCTCGTAATTTGTCCAAAAGATTACTCAAGGTATCAGCTTCTTCATCTGTCAGATTCGCAGAGTACATATCATCACTGGCTTTGCAAAATGCCTCATCAATCTTTAATAAGAGTTCGAGTCCACCATCCGATATCTTTACGTATACCACGCGCCGATCATTTTCACAACGCACACGTTCTATCAAATCCTTATCGAACAGTTTGTCCATCAAACGTGTAGTATTGGGAGATTTCTCAACCATTCTACTCTTTACATCATTAACGGAAATGGACTTCTTCGCTCCACGCAAAATTCTAAGAATGTTGTACTGAGCCATACTCAGATCAAATTCAGCCATGAACTTGTTCTGTTTCGTTGCAAAAAAGTTTGACGTATATCTCACATTCACCATGGCGCGTTGCGCCGATGATTGAAATTTACTTTGGATCGCATCGTCGATTTTCATACTACAAATTTAACTACCTAGGTAATATCTACAAGAGATTTAACACTTATCATCAAAATAGATCAAATCTGTCAAAAACAAAATTCTTAAGCTATAATTCTCTATTTTCATGGCATCACTTATGAAAATGCTAAAACCGGACACAATGAATCACCTACCTTTACCATCCAAAATTGCTCATTTATTAGGACTGGCAACAGTATTTTTAACGCTTCCATTCTTCGCCTTTTCTCAAGAGGTTGACCAATATTGCGGAACGGAAATTGATGCTTCAAACTTGAATCGACTCATAGAATATAATGAACATTGGATCAATAGATTAGAAGCTCCTGAAGAAGCAAAAGCATACGGAGGATCAACCATTTACGTACCCGTTCAGCTACATCTGATTAATCAAGATTCGGGTTTAGGAGGAATTTCCGAAGCTGATGCAGAGGCGGCTCTCGAGAGAATGAACGAATATTACATCGATGCGAGTATTCACTTCTATCAATGCGGTGGAATTGACATCATCAATAATTCAACTTATTTCGATTACAATAAATCACAAATGGCTGCGCTGGATGCTGCATACAGCCAAGACAACGTTATCAACATTTATGTGGCCAATTCAGCCACTAACAGTTCGGGATCATCAATTTGTGGTCATGCGGAATTCCCTGGAGGACTTGATTTTATTTTACAAGCCACATCATGCATGAACAACGGGAGTACGCTCGCACACGAAATGGGACACTATCTTGGACTCTATCACACACACTCAACTACATTTGGTGATGAGGCGGTTGACGGTTCAGATTGTGCTACCGAAGGAGACATGATTTGTGACACTCCTGCAGATCCTCGCCTGAGTGGTGGAAACAACTTCGACAATGATGGATGTGTATACTACGGGACGGATGTTGATGAAAATGGCGAGCTGTACATGCCAATGGTAACTAATTTGCTGTCATACGCTTCAAAAGAATGTC
>CAJQOB010000302.1 GCA_905479845.1 uncultured Flavobacteriales bacterium | reverse complement strand
ATTATTGATAACAAAGACAAATCAGGAATCGTTTCATTGCCTTACGGATTGGAAGGAATTTGTCCTGCACGTCACATGAGAACTGAATCTGGAGCTAACGCGAAAGTGGAAGATACTCTTGATTTCAAAGTGATTGAATTCAACAAAGACGCTAGTAAAATTGTTGTATCGCACACAGCGACATTCGAAGAAATGGAAGAAAAGCCTTCAAAAGGAAAATCTTCTTCGAAAGGTTCTGGTTCGTCTGCAGCAGTGAAAAACGTGAATGCATCAACAGAGAAATCTACATTAGGAGATTTGGATGCGTTGACAGCGTTGAAGAAGAAAATGGATCGAGAAGGAAAATAATCCTTCTCGATCCCGATAGATATCGGAATCGGAACTTCTTAATACTGAAATGCCTGATTCGAAAGAGTCAGGTATTTTTTTTCAACCAATTAGTTGTCAGTGACGTTAAAATAGTTGAAAAACACTCATACCATGAAGATTGCTTTATCTACTATTCTCCTCCTTTTCATCTTTATTTCGTGTAAAAAAGATGATATTGAACCGCTAACACCCGAAATGTCGGAACCTACTCCAAATGAATGTTTAATCGTAGGAGATTTCATTGAGGACAACTTTCATTTCGTAAACTACTCGCCTATAATTACCTTACAAAGCCACAATTCGTACGAGATACATGAAATCGATATGGACATGGATGGGATTAACGATTTTGAACTAAACCTGTACTGTTATTTTGCCTTCGCAGGAACCTGGTTTAAAGGCTCATCGGTACGAATTAAATCCTTGCACCCTGCAGCCGAAGTATCAATGGATCCTTACATTGATTCCACTGTGACTTACCCTACTGCTTATGCACTAATGTATCACGAAAACGACACGCTACATCAAACATCAATGTGGGATTCCACCGGAGACTATCTGATGATTTCCAGTAACGGTGACGACCCCACTGATTTGTGTGATGCTCCTGCATGTCCTATGATCTCACATGGGCCGTGGTTCGGACTTAGTGACAAACATATTGGTGTACGAATGTGTGGGACAAATTTAGGTTGGATAAAAATCAGTCTACCCACAACTAGCCCAGAATCAGCTCAAAAATTGGTCATCCAACAATGGGGATATGACGGAACCTGAATAGATAAATTCATTTTACCACTAACTGGGGTGTAAACTTTTCGAATTCGATTCAACAGGTAGGAATATGAGACGTATTCAGCCTATTTTAAGTACCTACCAAGAACTCGGTAATAATAAGTATTGATATTGCTGTTACTTAGGTTGACTTTCTTTCGTTTAGGATATTTTTATCTATTCGTCTTCTCGTAATACTTGCATTTAGCAATATTGCTAAATAGCTAAATGGCAATTTAGCTTCTCTTTAATGTGACTATACTTCCTATCTAGAAACGTTCAACATCAGAACATCCCGATATAGTTTACCCCAGTATTTAGTCCTCACAAGAATAATCGACAAAAAAATCCCCTTGCCTACCCGCATTAACGGAGCAAGAGGATTTTCTGGTTTGTTTCTTTCAGTCTATAAAACAGACTCGGCAATTGCCATCAGTTGTGCTTTCGTTTTAAACCCAATCACGGACTTAACCAAATTTCCGTTACCATCTATAATAATTAAGGTTGGATAAGCACTCACACGGTAACGCTTCGCAATTTCTCTGCGATCGTCATCCTTTTCCATTTCTACTTTTAAGCTTACAAAGTTCTTGTTGAAAAGCTTTCCTACTTCTGGATCTTTGAATGTTGTTGCAGCCATTCGTTTACACGGTCCGCACCAATCTGTATAGGCATCAATAAAGATCAACTTACCTGATTTCGACGCTTTTTTCTTCGCAGATTCAAGTGTGATTTTAGAAAATTCAATCCCACTTCCCTTCCCCGCAAAAGATGACATCATTAGTACGGCAGCCACCGCAACGAATAAAATTCCAACTACTTTTTTCATGTGTTCAATTTTTTTTCGGGAAAAAATGCAAAAACATTCTGCACCAATGTAACCGTTTTACTCTCACACAATATTGTTTTCATCATTTCCTAAACTAAATAATGATGAAAAAATATCATGTTCGTTTCATATCATTTCTAATTACTTGGTTAAAAATACGAAATATGTCTCATTTCAACTTTCAATCAATCTCGTATCCTCCAAAGTTGTTACTTTTAGTCCAAATACCATTCCAAAACGACATGGGAATTCGATTTCTAACTGAACAGCCTGAAACCAAGCAAATAGTACTCGATTTTATCGAGGAATGGAATTCTCCAACGGATCATATTTTGGTTAAAACTTCTGGGTCAACAGGTCAACCGAAGGAAATATTGATGCTGAAGCAACACATGATTGCGTCTGCCAAAGCAACAGGTCAATTCTTAGGCTTAGAAAAAGGGAATACTGCCCTCCTCTGCTTATCAATGAACACCATTGGCGGCAGAATGATGGTGGTTCGATCTCTCATTCTTGAATTGGAGTTGATAGTTTCAGATGTTTCATCTACTCCTCTCTCCTATGTTGATGAAGAAATTGACTTCGTAGCCATGGTTCCGATGCAAGTACAAACATCCATGAACCAAGAGCCGAGCAAAGTATCAACCATAAAAAAGCTGATTATCGGTGGTGGTCCCGCCTCTCCATCTTTGATTAATGAATTGCAGAATATCACAACACAGGTGTACCATACTTTCGGGATGACGGAAACGATTTCTCACATTGCCATGCGCAGATTGAACCATCCGCTTGAAGATGATTTTAAGTGTCTACCAAACGTTCAGGTTGAATCGAATGAGGGAACTCTGGTGATAACAGCTCCGAACATTGGTGTTTCGAACCTTCAGACGAATGATGAAGTGGAAATGACATCAAGCACAAGTTTTCGCTGGTTAGGTCGGACTGATTTCGTGATTAACAGCGGTGGTATCAAATTGCATCCCGAAGAGATTGAATCAAAATTATCCGATTTAATTAAGGGCGCGTACTTCGTTTGTGGTGAAAAGGATGAACTGTTGGGAGAGAAGTTGATTCTCTTTATTGAAAGCTCAGAAAAAATGGAACTTTCCAAAAACGAGTTACGATCCGTATTATCGAAGCACTCTGTGCCAAAGGAGATTCGCTACGTGCATCAATTCGATTACACGCATAGTGGAAAAATCAATCGTTTAACAAGTCAAGAATTACCGAATGTCGCTCAACAGGTACTATAAAACATTAGGACTTCTACCTGGGGCTGATCAAGCTGCTGTTCGGAAAGCATTTCGAAAGTTGGTGATGAAATATCATCCAGACAAGAACCAAAGTGCGAGTGCTCAAGCGAAATTCATTGCAATCACTGAAGCGTACGAAATTCTAACAGGGAAGAAACCTGCTCCTACTGCTCGCGTTTCAAGATCACGACCTGCTCGTAAGGGAAAACCGATGACTCCAGAGCAAAGTGCATCGGAAAAGTCAAATGCTGAACGGGTCCGCGAAGCAAAAGAACGACAAGAAGAACAAGACAAAAGAGAGTTCGAAGAGAATGAGCGCTACTACCAATTGTTAACATCAGGTTGGAGGTGGAAAATCATACGTATCTCTGCTGTTATTGGGATCATTTTATCATTAGCTCTAATCACAGAGCGGTTTCTTCCGAATCATTTTGAACCAGACGAAGTAACAAAAATTGCTCTGAAACCAGGTTTCTCAGCTGGAAATGAAAGTCTTAGCATAGTCGAAACGAAAGCCAATACATCTTACTGGATTTCGCGTATCACCTACGATTTATACGGCCGGAACACACGTTTTTATGTCCGCGAAAGCTGGATCTTTCACGAACCAATTGAACTATGGTCGATCGGTAAAGTAGAATATAAACCTTACAAGGTTCACTTCTCTTTCTACAGTAATTTCATTCTGATTATACTCTTCTTTCTACTACCAGGAATAACAGTTCTCATAAAAGGTAGGACAATATACTTCACTATTCTTCATCAACTTTCGTTCTATGGAGTGAATTTTTTGATGCTATATTTCCTTTTGAGGAATGACCATTGGGCGCACCTTCTGACTTTAGGTTTTTTC
>CAJQOB010000301.1 GCA_905479845.1 uncultured Flavobacteriales bacterium | reverse complement strand
TGTATCGAGTGTTGGTTATCCCGTGAATTCTGAAGAAGATGATTTTGCATATTCACCTGGAGAGGGAAACAAGGGTTATTTCTCAACAAATAGAGATGGAAATGACGATATCTATAGTTTTGTTCAGGTTGTTCCTTTCCGTTTTGTACCACTTTTGGCTGGATCATTAACGATAGAAGAGATGTCATCCAAAGCAGGGGTGAAAGTGGAAGTACTGGATCAAGCTGGGAACACTGTACTACAGAGCCAATTAACGGACGAAAAAGGAAATTATGCTTTTGACCTGGAAGAAGAGAAGCAATATCTCGTTCGATATTCAATGGAAGGGTATGATGCGGTAGAGGTGAAAGTATCGACTAAAGGAGATGGTTTTGGTTTGAAGAATGATTTCGAAATGAAAAAGGACAACGGTGTTGAAATTTCACTGCTGTTGATTGCAAACGAAACTGGACTTGCTGTTGAAGGAGCGACCGTCAGGATGATTGATAATAAAACGAATAAAGTGTTCGTGAGACGATTGTCCGACCCTACAGGAAGAGTGATGCAGCCCATGTTGGAATTGAAGGAAGGTGATTCATTGGACCTTACAGTGAAAATTTCCAAAGAGGGTTACCTCACAAAGGAGGTGAACTTCAAGTATAAGGTGGAAACAATGCAAGACATCGCACTCGATGAAATCTATGGGAATGCCCTCAAGATGAATCGCGCTGGGCTGGAAGAAGGAATAGACCTGAGTTCAATGACGGATGTTGAACCTTTGCGCTTCGCACCGGGAAGTTCCGCTCTTGATTTTGATATTACCAGACAATTGGACAAAATTGTAGCCTTCATGAAGGAAAACAAATCCATTCGAATTAAGTTGAGATCGCACACAGATTCACGTGGTGAGGCGAAAGACAACTTGAAATTGTCGAAGGATCGAGCTAAAGTTGCTGTAGATTATATAATATCTGAAGGGATTTCCTCGTCGCGTATTTCAGGAGCTGGAATGGGAGAAAAAGAAATTATCAATCATTGTAGAGACGAAATTGAGTGTAGCGAAAAGGAACACATGGAAAATGCTCGTACCGAATACATTATTACCAAAAGCTAAGATCTTGGATGGTATCAGCGCTGCTTGATATAACCAGCTTCACTCTCTTCTAATTTGAAAACCCACGTGTAGTACCCAACAAAATGCGAGTCAAAGAAGCCCTTTTTCTTGTATTGATCATCGGGAATAAAAACGCGATTGGCCACGCGCAATCCGCCAGCCTTCGTCTGTGGAGCAATACCATCAATCAAACAAGGTGATTTAAATTTGTTTTCGTTGAAGTCGCTTCCGTATTGCCAGATTTCTTCCCATTCAGACATGTTTACCTTGCCTGCTTCAGCATTTTCAGGTGCAATGATATAGAATCCACCAAAGTTGATCTTACCTCGAAGCTCTTCAACAATTCCCAGCGAGTACGCATATCCCATAGAGTGAGCCACGATGAACAAAGTATCATCCATGGATCTATTTGGAATTTCGTTCAACATTTGGTACAAGTTTCTACCAGCAATCCGACCGTTCTTTTTACGCTCTGCAAAACCATCTTTGTTCGATTCAAGATTGAACATTTTATAGGTCATTTCGCCTTCGTCATCTTGGCAAACATGGCGCTTTGGATTCTTACATCGTTTCGGATAATTCTGAGACAAACTTGTGAAATCCACCAAACTTCTGTGATTCGACGTTTCAACTGAAAAATGACCGTCAGCATAAAAAGTTTCGGCAGGATTGATCTTTGATTCAAATCGTTTGTTGATTTCATTCCACGATTCCCAGTAATTGTACCTGTCATTATCGTAGATCAAATTATTTGAGTTTTGATGCTCCAATCCTTTTTTCATGATGGAATCGAAGGTCGCCTCGAAAGAATTTCCGTTAGCCGTTGGTCGGTATCCATTCACAAAGAGAAGAATCCGTTTCTTAGGATTTGGCAGACTGATTTTCGGTGTTATTTCAACCCCTAGATGATTAAAAACACGCTGGTCGGTCACCTTCATTTCATCCAAATAATTGATAACGATATAGTGACTTTCAGCTTTCTTTGCATACGATTTGGAGGAAATGACTAACGAATCAGAGTCTTTTACAAACTTGAAATAAGTACTGCCGTCTTTCTCATATCGATTAAAACACAAGACATTTTTTCTTCGTTTGAGCATCCATTTGCCCTTCTTTTTGACAAACAATTCAGATCCTAAGTAATCCTCAGCAAGTACCTCAGGTTTAATTCCTCGTGCAATTTCCAAACGCATCTCACGTAAAGAAGCATCTCGCATTTCAGTGATCTCGCCACCTTTCATCTCGAATATTCGATACCCGTCATTTACGAAAAAGAAAGATTGAAATACCAAGAAAACAAAGAGGCAGAAAATCCCCAAATTTGCACCAAATCGAATCCATCTTGACCTGTTTTTCAATTTACGGAAGAGTAATCGACGAGCAATAAAGACCGCAATGAATACAATAATCAAGGCGAGAAAATGCATTGAATTGATGCGAAACGAAAACACGGTGAACATCGGCTTGAAAAAGATACTTGTGATGTTTTGATGGTAGGAATAATGATTTCGCTTGAAGGGCATTTTAAGTCGGGAGAACAATCTTCCATTATTTGAAACGATTTCACCACGATTGTTCTCTTCCCAGAAATAATAGGCGATTAGACCACCGTTTGTTCGCACATCTTCGTAATCGTCATACATCGAGAAGGAGTGGCAGTTTCTGTGAATCGATTCCCATTGATCCTTAGTTAAGTTGACTCCCTCTCCAGAATCCAATAAATTCTGGGTACTTCCTTTTTCAGGACCTTCATTGAGCCAAGTATTGCGAAGTGCCCCAACACTTGAGCCAAGTTGTTGAGCAATGTTTCTGTGGATTCTAGCCGTGTCCGACTTGTAATTCTTTACGAAGGACACGGACTTGTTGAGTACGTTGTATCCTTCGATATGCTCATTCACGAAACCAGGCACAACGAAAACGTAGTACATGGATTTGTTTGCACTGAAGTGGCTTTCGAAATAGTGCTCACGTAACTGAAGCATTTGATCTGTATATCGATCAAAATCGGTGCTTGGGTTGACAAACAATTCCTTTGGATCGACGTCATCATGCGTGAAAACAGGGTCAATCGTAACGTGTATTGCCAATTGAGCCTGACCGAAAATAGCGTTGAGGTATTCACTCAGGTCGCCTTGATCTAATTTCGTTTTAACTAAAGGAACGACAACAACATCAACACCGTGATACCAATAAACCTTCACGTTTAATTTAGCGATGATTTCTCCCATCTCCGATTGCACAATAACAGAATAGTCTTCTTGTCGTGCTGGGAGGTTTAAAATGGCCGTGTCGGACGAAATTGAAACTTCGTCAGGCTTGATCTGTAGCGTGTCAATGTAGAATTCAACACCCGATCGTTCTTTCAACGGAATATCATTCCAAGTGAATCCGACTTGGGTAGGCCAGTTCTCACGAACCGACAAGTAAGGAACGTAGATTCCTGTGCTATCTTCATTTGAGATAAACTCGTATTGCCCTTCCCATTCCGTGTATTGAGACTGATCTAAGTGTGACGTAGAATCTATCTGAACGAATTGCTGGGCGAAAGAAGTTGAACCCAATTCAAAAATGAAAAGCACTAAAAGAAGTGCTCGCCACAACTTAGATATTTGTTCCATTTGAAGGTTCATTACGTACTATATATGATTGCCAGTTTGGCTTAGTTGAGTTCCTTTTGGTAAAGACCAATCATAGTAAGAACGTTTTCCGACCATGTATATTTTTCAATCACATTTTCTCTTCCAGCTTTTCCAAACGCAACGATTTTTTCTGGTGATTCCACCAAGGTTTTCATCTTCTCGAAGAGATCCTTTGCATTTTTTGGTTGAGCAACCAATCCAGTTTTATTCTCAATAATTACTTCAGGGAGCCCACCAACGTTTGAAACGATGACGGGTTTCTCGCAGGCTGAAGCTTCCACCGCTGCAACACCGAAGCTTTCGCTATCAAGTGTGGATGGAATCACAACAATGTCCATTTTGTTGAAGTAATCCGCTACTTCCTCATGCTTTACGGGACCTACGAAAACAACTTGATCCTTTAAGTTAAGTCGACTGACTTGCTCTTTGAGCTCTTTTTCTTTTGACCCGCCACCAACAATTAAGAGGGTATGCTTCTTCGAAGGATCATCCTTTAGAAGAAGATCAAAGGCATCGATCAAATATGAAATACCGTACTTGTCCTCAAGAGTTTTCACGATTCCAAAGACCAGTTGGTCTGAATTTACCTCTTTGTGTGTGGATTTGAAGTGATCCATATCTACTCCAAATGGAACGACATGAACAGGCTTCTTTGTGTACTTATTCGTTTCTCGTGCCATTACTTCACTTGTAGAGCAAATAACTTTCGCCTTTCTCAAGTTACGCTTGATAATGGCTTTTTTGATGAAGGAGTCATTCGGGAAATCGAAGATATCCGCTCCCCAAACAGAAATGAAATAGGATTTATGTTTCAGAAATGAACCGAGTAATCCGTAACTAGAAGCGTAGTGTGAGTGAACAATGTCAGGTTTGAATTCGTCGTTAATTCTCCTTAATTCACCTTTTGATTTCAGGTAGGAAGACTTGGCGCTCGAACCAACATTTAGACCATAAGAATAGCACTGAACATTGTCAAATTGATCGTAGTAGTCACTCTTGAGAGTGTCGATTCCAAAGACAAAAATTTCAATTCCACTTTCCGCTAATCCGCGTACCCATTTTTTGGTGTGGATAGAATTGAGATCAGACAGTAGAAGGAGTTTCATGTGCTTCTTATTTATTCGTGTTGACAAAGAACGTAAATCTATTAGAAAACGTCTAATCTTGACAAAAAAAAGCCCCGCACTTTTGTGCGGGGCTCAATTAAAAATTGGTTCTAGTGCTTTTCCACAGATGGTTTACAACAAGCTGGTAACTTGTCTACTGCAGCTTGTTCAGCTTTAACCTCGTCAGCGGTGTATCCAGTTGCTGCGATTTCCGCTTTAATTTGATCAAGGTTTATTTTTTTCGTTTTGTATCGAACGGTTACGACCTTTGTATCGTTGTTTAGTTCTGCAAATTTCACCCCTTTGAGGTAATTTAATGCACCTTCAATTCTCTCTTTACAATCGAAGCATATAGCAGATGTTTGAATTGTTACTTCTTCTACTTTTTTAAGTTCTTGTGCGCTTACTCCATTGGCGATAAATGCTAGAACGAATAAGATGATTACTTTTTTCATATCCTTAATATTTTAGTGCTCTGTTCGAGCTTGTTTTCTTTTTTCTGATAGTTGCAAAGCTCATGCCAGCTCCAATCTGTCAGGTAAAGTTAATAAT